>JASGCP010000076.1 GCA_030053995.1 Phycisphaerales bacterium | reverse complement strand
AATATCAAATTGTAGTTTTAAAAACCAATTCATTTCTACCATTTTTACCCACTCATTTCGTCATAGAGCCGTCTTTTTTCATAATTTAGCCTTAAACCCTACTTATTTTAGCACCTCAAAAAAATGATTGCATCAACAGTTATTATAATATCCAAGTAAAATCATAAAGTTTGTAACTTCGTTGTACAATATTAACATCAACCTACTCCTATTTACAATGAAATCAAACATGCTCCATATTATTGGTAAGAGTGTGCGTACGCATGGTATTCATGGTGATTTAATCGTACAATTAAATGTTTTTAGTAAAAAGGCATTAAAAAAAAATGCCTCTCTTTTTTTTGAAACACGCCCTGACTTATTCCTACCTTATACAATTGGGCAGATTCGATTATTAAATGATACAACTTACTTATTACAACTGCTCGATAAAAAAAATAAAGAATCCGCTGATGAGCTCGTTAATAAAAATATAGCCGTTGATGAGACTACTTACCAATTATTATCATCGCTGAAGGATGATCATAAAAAATCATGTGTAGGATTCCAAGTGTTTAATCAGGAAGTTTTGCTAGGGATTATTGAAGAAGAAATAATATCAGCACAACAACCCTTAATAAAAATTGTATATGAAAATAAAGATATTTTATTACCCTTTCATAAAAACTTTATTGTAAAAAAGGATACAAAAAATAAGATCATCGTTTTAGATTTACCGGATGGGATACTCGACTTTTATAAGAATTAAAAACCGGTTATTTTAAATTAGGCTCCATGACAAAATGAGTAGGTCATTTAGCCCAATTTTATATTGATTGTCGATTAAGTATATAGCAAAATGTCCGCAGAGGAAGAGCGTTGCAAAACAATAGGCTAAATTATTTTTCTACTACCCCTAAAACCTCTTAACACATCCAAAAAATAATGGCAATTATATATTGGGATGTAATAAAGTTTTAAGTATTTGATTATCAGAAATTTGTGATTTGTAAGTTTATGCTTTTTAATATTCATTAAAATATTATCTTCGCTGTTATGACTATTAAAGAGTATATATAAAAAGAAATAAACGAACATTTTACATCCGCCGGTGTTGCTGAACACTCATAAATTTGATAAGTCTAAAACTAAAGTCGACCGAAAATATTTACACGAACAAATGACAAAAACAAAACAATACGCATAAATAAATTATTAAAGTTAATGGCAAATGAGCGAGTAACGGAAGACATAGTAAGAAGTCATTTTAAAAATGATTTATTAATGAATAGTGATGAAATAATTACTATTAAAGAGCAAAAGGATGAAAGGTTTAATTATCTTTTTGCCACTGCATCAAAAAATGAAAAAGGAAATAAAGGTTATCCTGAGTTTATTATTTCATTTAAAAGATTACCTAACTTTATAATAATTGTTGAATGTAAAAGTGATATAAATTATCACCAATCAACTACAAGCAATAAACCAAAAGATTATGCTGTTGACGGAATTTTGTATTATATGAAGATAGCAAATGCTGTTGATAAAAAACTATCTATTATAGGAATTGCCGTATCAGGAATGAACATAAGTGAATTAAAGGTTTCTAATTTTTTATATAAAGATGATAGCATTATAGAGTTACATGATAAAGAACTTCTCTCATTCAATTCCTATTTAAAGATTTATAATTTTCAAAATTACTCTTTAGATTTACAAAATTTAAAAATAATTGAAAAAGCAATAGAATACAATAATCTGTTAGAAAATTACGCTATTCCTACAACAGAAAGAGCCACATTTATTAGTGCGATATTATTAGCGTTACATAATGATGGTTTTAGAGATGGGTATATTAATTACAGCAGTGTTAAAGAGTTAACTGCTTATATCATTCAATCATGCGAAAATTATTTAAAAGATAAAATAAGTGAAGACAGAAGAACTGCTATTTTAAGCGTTTATAGAACAATACAAAATCATAAAATAACATCATCTGAAACACTGCAAAATAAACAAACTAAAAAAATGGAGGCTAATATATTATTAAAAAAAATTATAGATAATATAAAGACAAATATATATCCATTGGTTAATTACGATAATACAGGTTTTGATATTTTAGGCAAATTTTATTCTGAGTTTATTAAATACGCTGGTTCTGATTCTAAAACAGGATTAGTACTTACACCATCACATATTACAGATTTATTTTGTGAGTTAATTAATTTAAATAAAGATGATGTTGTTTATGATCCTTGCTGTGGCACTGGTGGCTTTCTTGTCTCTGCTATGAAAAAAATGATTTCTTTGGCAGAAAATAACCAAGAAAAAATAAACATAATAAAATCATCACAAATAATAGGTAGTGAAGAAAGAGCTGATATGTTTGCTTATGCTTGTTCTAATATGATGATGCGTGGCGATGGTAAATCAAATGTTTATCATGCTGATTGTTTTAACGCAAATCATAAAGCACTAATAAAATCCTTATCACCTACTGTTGTTATGTTAAATCCTCCTTATTCTGTTGGTGCAGAAGGACAATTGGATTTTATTTTAAATGCACTGGATATATTAACTAAAGGCGGTCGTTGTATAGCCATTATTCAGATGAGTTGTGTTTTAGATAGTGATACGGTTATTGAAAAACACAGGCAAATAATAGAAAAACATACGGTGGAAGCTGTTATATCGATGCCTGATGATCTATTTTATCCATCAGCAACAGTTCCTACTTGTATTATGGTTTTAAGATCACATGAGCCAAATAATACGCCAACTTGGTTCGGATATTGGAAAGATGATGGTTTTAAAAAAGAAAAAAAGAAAGGTAGAATAAATTTAGGCGAGTACAATGATAAGCATCAATTATTAATGGATAATTACAGATATTATGAAAAAACAGGTTTCTCAATTATTAAAAAGATAAATTACAATGATGAATGGTGTGCGGAAGCCTATATAGATATTAGTTTCTCAAATATCCCAGAAATAGAATTTATCAATACTATGAAAGAATATTTAAGTATTATGTTCTATTTTGGCAAACTATCCAGCATATCTGCTAATTCTTTCAGCATATCTGCTAATCCTTTGTCGCCAATAAAACCAATCAATAAAATTAAATTATCTAAGTTTAAATTAGTTTATGATGAACGCACAAAACAAGGAATATTTACAGTAGAAAAAGGTGAACGGCTAAATAAAAATGAAAGAATAAAAGGTAATACACCGCTACTAACTTCAACATCATTCTATAACGGCGTGTCTGAGTTTATCGACAGAGAAACTTTTATAGAAACTAAAAAAGTTAATTGCAATAAAATAACGATTGATATGCTCGCCAATGTATTTTATCAAGGTTATGAATATTTTGGTGATGATAATGTACATACCTTATCATTTCAATCTGATGAACAAAATATTTATGTTAAAATGTATATAATAACTTTACTTAAAAAGTTAAAAATAAAATATGCATACGGAAGACAAGTTAGAATTAAAAGATTAATAGATGAATACATTTATTTACCATCAACAAATAATGGACAACCAGATTGGAATTATATGGAAAACTATATTAAATCATTACCTTACTCAGCATCAATTTAATGCTTAATCATTTTTGAGGTGCTAAGAGGTTTTAAGGGTGGATAATGCTTAATGGTCAACCAATGCGCCATTTTCAACTTTCAATTTTATGAATCACGGATTACACAGATTATGGAGATTACATGGATTTTACTAATTGCACCCCAGATAAATCCGGAGACAATTGATTTTTTTCAGTTAAACCATGGCTATTAATCTTTTTTGAAATTTGTTGGGTCTATGACGAAAAGAGTGGGTAAGTTAGTTGCATTCTATATTTGATTACCATTGAGGATATAAGCAAAACGCCCTTCCTCTGCATGCTTGATTTTTTTTTGTTTCTTTCTTTTGTATCAAGACAAAAGAAAGAAAAATGACCTTATACAATATCAAATTGTAGTTTTAAAAACCAATTTATTTCTACCCACTCAATTCGTCATAGAGCAGAAAATATATAGTGTGCTATTTTCAAACAAACTAAATCAATAAGACGATCAATAATTTTAAAAAATGCATCCCAATTCTATAAAAACTAATGCGGGATACAATATAATCCCCTTTTACATTTTTTTAACTTTTTTTTACATGTTTATTAGGACTTATACACTATAATTAATGCGTAATTTTGCAGTTGAAATTTTTTTACAAAAAAAAAAAACAAAAATGAAATTAAGATCAATGAGTTTGGGGTCTTCTCTAAAAAGAACCGAAATTAAACAAGTAAAGGGTGGGGGGGAATCTACTTGCACTACTGCATCAGATTGTTCTGCTGCACCTGGATGTGCTCCTTACACCCCATTTACTTGTGAATTCAAGTTAGAATTTACATGTGTAAATGGTGATTGCGTCGTATATTGTAATAACGGTGGCTCGGATTATAAAGGAGGTTGCTAATTTATGTTCTACAATACCCCCCTTATTAAAATAAGGGGGTATTCTTTGCAGTTATCCTAAATTGTGTACATTCTTGTTTTGTACATTTTCATTTTTGGCGAGGGTAAACACTGTGCCCTTAACAATATAGTTATGCGATAAATTAGATAAAGAAGCATTTAAAAGATTTTCCACCGAAAAGATTAAAATATATTATAACCATTGTTCTGTAAAACAAACTGTAGTTGTTAAGGTCTTGACGATTTAGAAATGTTTTATTAACTTGCTGACCATTGCATGTTTATAGAATAGTTGGTTTTTTTGAATGTTTACAAACAACAACCCTATGTCGCCATTAAAAATTGCAGACAAATTGTTTAATTCCCGGTTATTTATAGGCACGGGTAAATTTAGTTCTATTGACATGATGGAGTCTGCTATTGAGGCATCGGGCACTGAATTAGTAACGGTTGCTTTAAAAAGAGTAGATATGCAGGATGGTATCAATAACCAATTGCTACGCTTTCTTTCCAAGCAAAAACAGGTTTCGTTTCTACCAAACACTTCGGGTGTTAGAAATGCTAAGGAAGCTGTTTTTGCAGCCGAAGTAGCACGAGAAGTTTTTCAAACCAATTGGTTAAAATTAGAAATTCATCCTGAGCCAAAATATTTATTTCCGGATCCTATTGAAACTTTACAAGCATCTATCGAATTGGTCAAATTGGGCTTTATTGTATTACCGTATTGCCATGCCGATCCTATTTTATGTAAAAGATTAGAAGACGCCGGTGTAGCAGCGGTAATGCCCTTAGGTGCTCCCATCGGTAGTAATTTAGGGTTAACTACGCGTACCTTATTAGATATTATTATTGAGCAAGCTACCGTACCTGTTATTGTTGATGCCGGCATTGGTGCCCCGTCAGATGCGACTAAGGCTTTAGAAATTGGTGCCTCGGCTGTTTTGGTGAACACCGCTATCGCTATTGCACAAGACCCTATTCTTATGGCTCGGGCTTTTAAGAATGCGGTCATTGCCGGTTATGAAGGATTTACGGCTAAAATAGCTCCCAGTGTGTCGCAAGCCCGTGCGAGTAGCACCATGACCCAATTTTTAGAATGATAATATATGTTTACTGCAATTTACGAATCATATAGCTTCAAGGATGTTCAAACACAGATTCAAGCAATAACGAATCGGGAAATTGAACGGGCATTGATGTGTAACAATAGAAATTTAAACGATTTTCAAGCCCTGGTATCCCCTGCAGCACTTCCTTATCTTAATGATATGGCAGCCTTGAGCCAAGCAAGTACCTTAAAAAAATTTGGGAAAACAGTTCAATTATTTGCTCCGCTCTATTTATCCAATGCGTGTAATAATATTTGTACCTATTGCGGTTTTAGTTTAGACAATAAAATACCAAGGCGCACTTTGAGCTTAGCGGAAATAGAAATAGAAGCACGGGCAATTCAAAAACTACAGATTCAAAATGTACTATTGGTGACGGGTGAATCGCAACACCAAGTAGGAATGCCCTATTTTATTGATGCAGTAACCGTCCTTAAAAAATACTTTTCACAAATCGCCATGGAAGTACAACCCTTGGATATAAGCGATTATCAACAACTACACGATTTAGGCGTCCATGCCGTATTGGTGTATCAGGAAACATATAATAAAGCAGACTATGCGTTATATCACCTAAAAGGAAGAAAGTCTAATTTTAATTATCGCTTAGAAACACCTGATAGAATTGCACAAGCCCATATACATAAAATTGGATTAGGTGCTTTACTCGGGTTGTCTGATTGGCGAACAGATAGTTTTTTTACGGCATTACATCTAAACTACCTAGAGAAAAAATATTGGCAAACTAAATTTTCAATTTCTTTTCCAAGACTACGCCCCCATGAAACAATACATGATCAAAATAAGCCTATTATCATGACTGAAAAAGAACTCGCACAGCTTATTTGTGCTTATCGCTTGTGCTTTGAAAATGTTGACCTTTCTATCTCTACCCGTGAAAGACCCCAGTTTAGAAATAATATATTTACACTAGGCGTTACCACCATGAGTGCCGGATCTAAAACAAACCCGGGCGGTTACACACTCACGAATGATTCTTTAGAGCAATTTGAAATCGATGACAATCGTAGCCCGCAGGAATTTGCACAGGCTATTGCCCAGCAGGGTTATGATCCTGTGTGGAAAGATTGGGATGCTATTTTACATAATCATTAATTATAGACATGTCCCTTAGTTTAACAGAGCTCGAAAAAAAAATATATGGCAAACAAATGTTGTTAGGAACACAGGGTATTAAAGGACAAGAGATTCTAAAAAATACCCGTGTTTTGATTATTGGCGTTGGCGGATTAGGATTACCAACTTTGCAGACACTTTGTAACATGGGTGTCGGCACCATTACCTTGATAGACCCTGATGTTATTGAACTATCGAATATCGACAGGCAATTTTTATATTGCTATACGGATGTAGGTAAAAAAAAAGTTGCGGTTGCTCAAGCGTATTTAGCGAAACATTTTCCTTTTATTATTTTTAATATTTTTCCAACTTATTTCAATGAAGCTAATGCAGAGAATTTGATTGCACAGCATGATGTGGTGGTGGAGAGTTCAGATAATTTTGCTACGAAATACCTTTGCAATGATGTCTGCGTAGTACTTAAAAAACCTTTTGTTTTAGGCTCGGTAGATCAAGTTGCAGGATTATTGGGAACCTTTAATTACTTAGGTGGTGCTACTTACCGATGTTTATTTCCTACACCACCGATGGATGCTGCAACCTGTACAACACAGGGCGTTTTGCCAACCCTCACACAATTGATTGGCTCGTGGATGGGTAACGAGGTTCGTAAAATCATTTTACAAGAGTCGCATGCTTTAACAGGACAAGTCGCTCATATTAATTTATATCAAAACACCGTTCAATTTATTAAAGTGCCTTTACAATCTGAAAATTTACAAGTTCAGTTACCAATGAGTGGGGTAGAAGCCATATACTTAACGCGACAAGCGTACGAAGAAATGCCCCATGATCGTAAAAAAGATTGGTTAGTGGTGGACATTCGTTCAACTGAAGAATTTGGCATTGAAAATATCGGGGGCACGAATGTTCCTATCCACCAACTACAATCTTTTCAACCAGAAATTGAAAAAGTTAAAGATTGTATGATTGTTTGCAAACATGGCATCAATGCTAATCTTGCTTACCATTTATTGCGGTCTAAATGCCCCAACACACGGTTTTATATTCTTAAAAGCCCTGGTAGTAATTTTAACTATTAAATTCAGGATTGATAATTTATTTTGTATAAAAATATTATTCCCATTGGTTAGTTAGGTAGTTGTATATATCCACTACTGTTACATTATTCCCGTTCCCATCTAAACCACCCACCATATAAATTCTGTTATTGTATAAGGTGGCTGATGCTTCTTGCCTTTCTACTGGCATATTAGTAGCTCGATGCCATGAAGTTCCGTCAAAATACTCTACGGCGTTTGTTGGGGCAATAGAACCATCAGAAATAGTTATCCCGCCCATAGCAAACAAATAATTAGCAACGGCTGTTCCAAAAAAAGCTCGTGGGGTTATCATAGAAGGAGCGGCTCGCCAAGTTGAGCCGTTAAAGTATTCGACCGTATCCAAATATTGATTTGTTTCATTAAATCCGCCCATTGCATATAAATTGGCACCATATACGGCTACACCTAATCCTCGTCTGGGTACATTTAAGGAAGTACCGATGTTCCAAATATTATTACGAAAAATTTCAACCGTATCTAAATCGCCCGTGTTGTTAAAACCACCAACGGTGTACAAATCATTATTATACACAGCGACACCTAAATAGGCCCTTGGTACAGTCATGGAAACGCTACCATTCCAAGTAGTACCATTATCATAATACTCAACGGTGTCTAGATATGTAGTAATATTATAGCCTCCGATAGCATATAGTTTATTATCGTACACCGCTGTGCTTAGTCCCCTTCTAGGAACTTTTAGGGGATAATTAGACCGCCAAGTACTTCCATTAAAAGATTCAACCGTGCTTAAAACATTATAAATTGTACTATTACCGGCGATCGCATACAAAGCATTATCGAAAGTAGTTGTACTAAGATTTGCTCTTCCAATTGGTATGGTAAGAGCAGATCGAACAGTAAAAACATTTACAGGACTTGTATAAATAAGATTATGATTAATATCTCTTCCTTCCACTTTCCAGTAGTAATTAGTTTGATAGGCAAGGTACGCAGTTCCTATACCATTGTCCAAACGCACGGTATCGCTTAATGCCGTTGAATCGGTGTAATTAGTTTCGTCGGGAATTAATTCAGAAGGGCTAGTTCCATAATATATTTTATAATACTTTACCGAGGGCTGTGAACTAGACCATACAAAAATTGGCTGAATATTTTGATTAACAGCATTATTGGTTGGACCAACTAAGCTAATTGCTTCAATAAGTGTAGAGGGGATAGAAACAGGTAATGTGGTTGCCTTTTTTTTACAACTATAACTGTATAGTAGCAGTAAAAAGAGTAAAAAAATAAATTGTTTTTGCTTCATAATTTATTGTTCAAATACAGAACTTTATTCCCATTGATTAGTTTCAGGATTATAAATTTCTACAATATCCAAATAGTTTGCACCATTAACCCCACCTAATACATAAATTTTATCATTAAATACGGCTACACCGGCTCCGGCACGTGGGGTTGGCATATTCGTCTCTAACTCCCAGCTACTACCATTAAACTTTTCAACTATGTTCAAATAGTTTCCATTATATCCTCCGCCAATTGCATATATAGTATTGTTATAGGTTACAGCAGCAAGGTTACCTCTTGCTACATCAAGAGAAGGGGCACTGCTCCAAGTTGATCCATTAAAAGATTCTACACTACTTAAAATTGATGATCCATACCCACCAATAGCATATATCTGATTATTAGCTACGGTTGTACCAAATCCAAATCTTGCTTCATTCATGAGCGGTCCTTGCGATACGGTGTTTGTATTAAAATATTCTACACTGTCTATAGCCGTACCATTATTGCCACCAGCGACATAGACATTACCATTATACACTACCATACCCAAACCATATCGTCCGGAGGTCAAGAAATTATTATTATACTGCCATGAGGTTCCATTAAAATATTCGATACTACTTAATTCAGTTCCTAATGCATTAGTGGACCCACCAGCTACATAAGGGCTATTATTATATACTGTTGCACCAAATTCGGCTCTCGCTGTATTCAGGGACGGTTCAGCTTTCCAAAAAGTATCATTATAAGATTCTACAACAGCTAATACGCCGGTATTATCTTTACCACCTATTGCATACAAGAGATTATTATTCACAACGGCACTTAAATAGCCTCGGGCAGTGGGCATATTAATGCTTGAACGAACAATAAAGCTATCGACTGGTGTGGTGTAAATAAGATTGCCATGAGCGTCATGTCCCTCAACTTTCCAATAATAGTAAGTATTATAATTAAAATAAGCAGTTCCTATTCCTATGTCCAAGCGCACCGTATCCGAAAAAGCTGTCGTGTCTTTATAATTAACTTTATCCTCAATCAAATTAAACGGGTTAGTCCCAAAATAAATTTTAAAATATTTTACTTGTTGTATTGTATTGTTCCATGTAAAAATGGGTTGGACATTCTGGTTTTTAGCATTACTAGCAGGACTAACTAACATAAGAGCGGGATTCACAACAACCTTATTATCACTATTATTAACAACGGTCGCCTTTTTACAAGCGTAAAGAAAAGACACTAATACACCTACAATAATTGCTTTCAAAATGGACAATTGCTTCTTATTAGATACCATCACATTAAGTTAAAGAATAATTTACTTAGTTACGATAATAAACATTTTTATCCGCCAGACTACCTACTGTGTAATGTACCACACAATATAAATAAATAATGAAAAAATTTTAAAAACGACTTTTTTTATTTTTTTAGGCTAGTTTTTTGGCATTACTAAGTTTTGTGTGAGAAGATTTTCAAGAAAATATTTTGAGGAAGCTGAAAAATGGTTTATTACTAAAAAATAAACATAGGTATATCCCTTTAAATGTTTTTAGATTTTCTATAATTCAGACACAATGATTTTATAAACGATCAAAAGAAATGGTTCTATGACGAAATGAGTGGGTAAGTTAGTTACATTTTATATTTGATTACCGT
>JASGCP010000001.1 GCA_030053995.1 Phycisphaerales bacterium | reverse complement strand
AATACTATCAAGGGATTTCAGAGTTTTCAGCCTACTTTTTGTCCATTATCCCGAAATTTGTCGTAATTCAAAATTAGCATATTCTAAACAAGGCGATGGTAAATATTTATTCGGGTACTGTGGAAAATTTAATTTTTATACCCCTCTTTTTTAACCGGTAATTTTTATACTCAAAAACTATTCTTTTGCAATCACTAAAAATTATATTGTAACTATTTGTCCTAAACATGCACTGCACTATACACATTAATTATGCCGCAGTAACAGAGGAAGTAACAGTAATTGAATGAAATATTTTTAATAAAAAATATTATTTTTTTCATAATTATTTTAAATAATTATATCTTTGCATGTAGTATTTTCTATTTTGCTTCCTAAACAAACTGTCTTACAAATTTAGAAATTTCTTCATTAACTAACGATAATACACCCTCCATGCTTACTTCGGTAGCACACTTGGGGGGTCTTCTCTTTTTAAAAGGTTTGATAATATGAGCAAACGAACCTACAATAAACCACCAAAGTTGTTTTCCGAACAATTACAACAACTCAAAGATCGTAATATATATGTAGAAGATGACTCTAAGGCACTTTTTATTTTAGCTAATATTAGTTACTATCGCTTAAGTGCATATTTCTTACCCTATCAGTCCACAAAAGATTGGTTTGATGATGGTACTACATTTAAACAAATTATTGACACTTATTCTTTTGATCGTGAATTACGGTTATTGGTTTTTGATTGTATTGAACGCATTGAAGTAGCGATTCGTACACAATTTATTTATTGTATGGCTACGCATTACAATGATAGTCATTGGCAAGACAAAAAACAATATTTTATAGGTCCCTATAAAAACAAAGTAGGTAATTTAATTGACCCTTTTTCTGATTTTCAAAATATTATTTCAAGAGCTAAAAAATCAAGAGCAACTGAAGTATATATTCAACATTATTTAGACGAGTACAACATACCTTACAACCCACCTTCTTGGATGTGTTTTGAGTTATTAACTATTGGAGAAATGTCTCATTTATATAGGGGGTTAAAAAATAAAGATGACAAAAAAAGAATTGCTCAATCTTTTGATATACATTTTAAGGTGTTTACATCTTGGCTTCATTCAATAACATATACACGAAATATATGTGCACACCATTCACGGTTGTGGAATAAAGATTTGGCAGTTGAACCGGCTATCCTCTCTAATCCTATTGGGCTTTGGGTAGATTTAGTATATAACAACAATAAAAGAGTATTCTATTTTCTTTGTATATTAAAATATTTACTTAATAGGATTAATCCCAATAATAGTTTCAAGGAAAAGTTAGTAGCATTATTTCAAAAATATCCAAACATACCAATAAAATATGTCGGTATCCCGTCAGATGGGCGAGGCAATCTTTTAGGCTGGCAAAACCAACCGTTATGGCAAAATTAAAATGAATATGAACGAGTTAGACTTACAAGTTAATATCCCATTAACCTACTTTGCGAATGAAAAAAATGAAGTATAAAGAATTCAAAGTAAATACTAGTAATAGCCGACTAATAAGTAATTAAAAATTTACATTTTGTCAAGATAAATTTTATACTTATTGAATGTTACTAATAACATACTATCAATCGCGTTCAAAGCAAGTCGAGCGCAGTCTTCAAGTCTATTTGTCTAAATAGCAATAAGTTACAAATCAAAATAGCAAACATTATGACCAAAAATAAAATATCCTTTTTTAATATAGTCGAGCATTATATCAACTAATTTATTAGCGGTTCCTTTGTTCAGATAAGGGCGGTCATAAAAAAATTGTACATCGCTTTCATTTGTACAAATAGCGACGATGGTAGGAATAACATTTTTGAAATCTACTTGCTCAGATGGGAGCATCTTGTCAATTTCACAATCAAAAGAAAGTAATTTCATGAGACATTATATTTTAGAATATTAATCCTTCAGATACATTGCACAAAGGTATTCTAATTTAAAATGACATTTGCATATTTTTTGGGGAACAGTATTAAATAATCGGTACTATGACTATAAGGACGAGTAAAATATTATAAGGGTAATGCTTTTTAAAAAATAATTGAGATTGTATTTGAGCGAGTAGGTAGCCACCGAATTTATTTTAAAATCCCTTCGTATATTTTATGAGGGGATTTTTTTTGCGGTCGCTTTCCCAAAACCTTTATAGGTTTTTATGAAGATTGTGCATAACACTGTCACAAAACTATGCTTTAACAAAAAACCAACCAATATTTTAACAAAAAATTAACTAATATATATATATATATATATATTGCTAAAATTATTAACCGAGGGGTGTAGTAACTCCTCATGAAAAATTTAAAAGACTATGAAAAAAACACTCACAGACGCGATTATAGAAGGTTTAGAAAATTTTAAAATTCCTGTAGATTTCAAACAAATTTGCACATTTATTCAAGAGCAAAAGCTATACGATTTTCAAAATGCAGAAACTCCTATGAATTCAGTTTCTTCACGCTTAGGTAATTTTATTAGAAGTGGCGATTCAAGAGTCAAACGAATGGAGTCCTCTGAAGGAAAATACGTTTATTACTTGGCAAAAAATGAAACGGCTATTCTTTCAAATTTTGAGGTTGGGGTAACTGAAAATAGCAATAGATCAAATGAAAAAGAATATAAAGAAAAATCTTTACATATGCTTTTAAGTTCCTATTTAGGTAGTATAGAAATATTGTCAAAAACAATTTCTCATGAGAAATCAAAGGGCAAAGATGAAAATCAAATATGGACACATCCTGATATGATTGGTATTAAGTTCCATAAATTTCAAAATCCAGAAAGTAGAAAATTTATGACGACAATAAAAAATCATAAGATATTTAAACTCTACTCTTATGAGATTAAAAAAGATGTTAAAACAGACATTGATTTAAAAGAAAAATATTTTCAAGCCGTATCAAATTCAAGTTGGGCAAATTTGGGTTATTTAGTAGCTTATAAAGTTAGTGTTAATTTATACTCAGAAATAGAACGACTTAATGAATCCTTTGGCATTGGTGTTATAGAATTACATTCAAATCCATTTAGATCAAAAGTCATAGTTGATGCAAAGTTTAAAGATATTGACTTAAAAACTATTGACAAACTTTGCAATAACAATTATGATTTTAAAGATTTCGTAGAAAAAATTAATAATATTCTAAATGAAGATAAAGATAAAAATCATGAAGTGCTAATGAAAGCATTGAATGAAACATGTGATCCTTGTTTACTCCATGAGGAAGCTATTAAAGAATATTGTAAACAAAACCACATCCCGTTAAAAGAAAAAGAAGAAGATAATTAAAAATCCATTTGCATAATTTTCTTTTATAATTTCTACTTTTGACAGTTCAAAAAAACAGCTGTTTTTATATATTATTATTGATGTTTTATTAATCCTTAAATTTTAATTCAATGTTTGATGAAAAAACAATACAGCATTTAAGATATTATGTTTATGTGTTACTTGATCCGACAGACAATAATCCTTTCTATGTTGGCAAGGGTGTTGGTAACAGAGTATTTGATCATTGTTTATGTGCATTAAAAGATACTGATACTTCAAATGCTAAATATGATAAAATAAGAGAGATTATAGAAAGTAAAAAGGAAGTAAATCATATTATTGTCAGACACGGACTTTCAGAAGATGAGGCATTTAAAATAGAAGATTCTTTAATTGATACTTTAACCTATTGTGGTATTCTACTATCCAATGTTGTTGGTGGGCATAAATCTATTGAAAAAGGACTTATGACTTCGGAGGAAATCATAAGACTTTACAATGCTCAACCACTCAATGAAATGGCTATGGATTGTGTGTTGATTAACATAAACAAAACATATAAGCGTGGTAATGGAACAGAGCCAATTTATCAAGCAACAAAAGAAACTTGGTTAATTCAAAAGTCGAGATTGGAAAAAATAAAATATGTTTTGAGTGAATTTAGAGGGCTTGTCGTTGAAGTATTTGAAGTAAAAAATTGGTACTCTAAACCAAGACCTAAAAATAAAACTATTGATAAAAAAAATAATATAATAGAGAAAGTTATGGTACCAGGTTATGGTTTTGATGGGGTAGTTGCACAAGACGAAATTAGAAACCTGTATATTAACAAATCAGTTGCTCATTTAAAACAGAAAGGTGCAGCCCAAGTAATTAGATATAATTTGTGTAAAAAGAAATAAATAGTGTAATGTGAGTTTATCTCAGGTGTAGTTTGTACTTCTATGACAGTTTAGTTCAATGTTCAATTTTGCTCGTCAAAATGGAATATCTATGCTAAAAATGTGCCACATCAGCAAGTTGCAAAATGTTTTCTGATGTCGGATTTTTTCTTTCCCCTTTTCGTAAGTTTTTTAACCGCCAAATTTTTTATTCAAAACCGTTCCTTTTCAACTACTAAATTATATCTTAAATACTTGTCCGGAAAATGCACCCCACCATAATCTTTTTTATAGTCTCGGGTGCTGGCTTTTTAATTCAATAAAACAGTTAATGTATATGAGGTTCATACTATTTTTTTTATTATTTGCACAATGCAGCATAGGACAGATTATTGATAACCCTTCCTTAAAACAGCAATTTATATCAAACTCTGCCGAAGAGTGTGATATAATAAAATATATTCCGAAGTCAAGTAAACCAAATTTTGATGCATTTTTATCAGGGGTAAAATATGCAGTTATTCATAGTAAAGCAAAAATAAATGGACAAATTCCAGCATATAATGGTCTTGAACAATATTTGGAAGATATTGGATTTAGAAGTGTTCGGTATTACGGTGATGGCTCGCTATTACCTTCTAATGCTTGTGAAGAAGTTTATGTAGATATATCATTCGACTATAATTATGTTAGTTTTTACAATATCGGCATGACTTTTTGGTCCCCCGTTACTGGTTATGCATATGATTTTTCGACTAATAAAATAGTTGATCCAAGGGGGGGATATGCTTATTGTAATGCAGGTGATTTTAGAAATGTACTAGTAAGTATGTATGGATATACGAAGCCTCATTTTAATAGTGATTATACATTAAAACTACCTAAGTTACAAACTTGTTGGACTGAAAACAAGATTAAAAATTACATAGAGTTAAATGGTTGTGATAAAATTGAAGGTATTTATGAAGCATCTTCGATTTTTTCAAGTGGTACAGTCTCATTTTTAAAGTATAAAGTTGCAGTTAGAAAAATTAATCAAACTTATTATTTGATTTATTTGTCAGGGGCTAAGAATACAGGTAATTGGGAGGAAGGTGAAATTAAAGCAACACTAGAACAAACTGCAACGCCATTATTTTATAAGGTAAAGTGGATAATGTTAGATAAAAGTGTGAACAACGATTACTATATCAAATTTGAACAAGGTTATTTTAATTTATTTACAGGGGAAAACAACAAAGAATTATACATAAAAATGTTTCCATCATCAACAGACAATATTGCTAACTTACATCAAGAAGGTGGAGGGTCAGCAACTGGCTACGCAATTACATCAAGTGGATATATTGTAACAAATTATCATGTTACAAAGGGGGCAACATCTATACAAGTAAGGGGTATTAATGGAGATTTTTCAAAAAACTATACGGCAAAAGTTGTAATTGAAGATAAAAATAATGATCTCGCAATTATAAAAATAGATGACCCAAGTTTTACTACTTTAGGAACTGTTCCTTATATCATCGCAAGTCGTGTTTCAGATGTAGGAAGTTCAGTTTTTTGTTTAGGTTATCCTTTGCGGGCAACAATGGGCGATGAGGTAAAAATAACAAATGGGATAGTTAGTGCTAAAACGGGGTTCCAAGGGGATGTTACTAGTTATCAAATAACAACACCTATTCAACCTGGTAATAGTGGTGGACCATTGTTTGACGATAATGGAAATATTATAGGAACAGTCAATGCCCATCACGCAAGTGCAGAAAATGTCTCATACGCTATTAAGACATCATACTTAATAAATCTTATTAATTCAATACCGATATCCCCTAAACTCCAAACAATAAATATACTTGTAGGAAAACCTTTAACGGAACAAGTGAAGGTTCTTAAAAAGTTTGTCTATATTATAGAAGTAAATTAAAACTCTATGACGGAATTGAGTGGGTAAAATGCTCTAAATTTGTTTTAATTTTGCACAAAAACATTATGCAAAGCAGTAAGAATTGTTTTACTCTTAAAATTTATTGTGTTATCCCCCAAGTACATAATTTTTGTTGATAATTTAAAAAATATCCCCATTAGCAAACAATAGACTAAAAAAATGGAACCAAAAAAAATTATAGATGAACTTTCGCAAAACAGGGTGGATTATAATAATCCCGAGCAGGCTATTACAACGGCTAATCTTTGCGATACTATTTCAAGAGACATTAATACCGATAGTCAGCGGTTTGTTTATGAACTTTTGCAAAATGCTTCAATATGAAAATTAAAAGTGCAAGATTATTTAGGAATTGGTATAAAACTGAAGTAAAGAAGTTAAAGGATTCTGATCAGTCATATAATGAAAATTTTGTTGGTACATATTATGAAGAAAGGGGGGAGCATATCAAAGGTTTTTTTGAAATGTATCATGGAGATAAGCCTAATATTGCAAGTTATTTACCTTCAATACTCAAAATAGCAGAAGATGGACAAGCTATTTATGAATTTTTGCAAAACGCTGTTGATTGTGGCTCTACACACTTTTACATTTTCTACAATGAAGAATATTTTTTAGCACTTAACAACGGTGTTCCTTTTACTCAAGATGGATTAAGATCTATTCTTAATATTGCTCAATCGACCAAAATAAATTCTGACACAATCGGACGGTTTGGAATTGGTTTTAAATTGGCACATAGATTGGTTGGCAAAAATGAAGGGACAGATGAATTAGTAGGGCAGTTTCAAGGTCCCATTCTTTTCAGTTGGTCTAAATTTGAGGATCTAGACGCTCTTATGAAGGGAGAAAAAATAGAACATGCTGATAGGCTTGAAAATGTTAATAACGATATTCCGTATTTGCTCAAGATATTAATTACGAATTTCCCTACGGATCCTAACGAAACAGTAAAAGATATTGACTACAATGATAAAATACTATTTCAACAAGATGAACTAAATAATTTAATCTCTTATCTACACGAAAACTTTAATAAACACGCTAATAGTTTAAATAAAGATTTTCTTAACCAAGGTAGTTTATTTTTTATTAAACTTGGCGAAGGTAAAAAGCAATTGCTAGACAAGGACTACTCAGAACTTATAAATGGCATTCGATACTCAATGAATACACTAAAACGCTTAGAGACTGTTTATGTCAATGATGAGGTTTTACATAAAATATCATTACAACTTGAGGAAGGGAGCATCAAAAAAGAAAGTGAAGAATTTAAAAGAATTGTCCCCGAGTACAAAGAATTCGATATAAAATTCGCAATAGGTTTTAAAACTGTTGAATTTGGTAAAGAAGCTGCGTATACTCAAATATGTGAATTAAAATCCAGACCTAATTTTTACAAATATTTCCCAATGGGTGATGAAACTAATGGATTTGGTTTTATAGTGCACTGTGATAGTTTTAGTAACGAAGCAAATAGAAGAAAATTGCAAAAAGATGCTGTAAATAAAAATTTATTTCCTGAGATTGCAAAGTATATTGCTCAAAAACTTGTTGAATACCAAACAACAAATCGCAATCATTTTTTAAATATGTATGTGGCGTTGTTGTTATCAGATATACCTAATAAAGAAAATAATAATTGGTTGCGTCCAATATTTTATGATGAGATTTTACAATCACTAAAAATAAATATACCAACTCAAAATGGTTGTATTGCTAATAATATTAATAATGTTAAGATAAAGAAAACAAAGCTCAATTTAAATTTATCTGATTTTAATCTCGGACATATTCAATGGTTTGCGTGGAATAAAGATGCTGATAAAATCTTAACAGATGAAGCCGCAAAGGAAGATAAATTGGGTATAAAAGAATGGGATATTGGACATATTGTGGAAAATGCGGCGATTGAAGATATTAATAAATGGATAGCCTCATGCAATGATGAAGTTTATAATGATTTTTTAAAGGAATTAGAATATTGCCATTTGCGTAAAGAAACCAAAGAGAAAATTTGTAAAATCAAACTTTTTAAGTTTTCTAATGGTGATTTTTTTTCTTTCAATGAAGTTGTTTCGAAGAACAATTATGGAAGTTTTAATTTTAACTATTCAAACTGTTTTTTTATTAATAAAAAAACAATTAAAATAAGAGCTGAATTATTAAAATTAGGATTTGTAATTTCAAATATACCAATAGAAAATCATCGAAATATATTTTCTTTAATTCAGTTTCCAGAAGACAAAAAATATTACGAATTAATTGCTGAAAAATGCAAAAACAACAATCTTTCTGAATTTGAAAAGAAAAATTTATTTCTTAATCTAATAGGCGAACAAACGAAATTTGATAATGTAGGTGAAAGCATACTTGGTAATTTATCGTTATTTTGTGATAGCAATTCCTTGGTCAAACCCCTCAACAACCTCATTGGAAATGTTAAAACATACAGCTGGCTTAATGCCTATAAAATAAAACAGAATGAATATTTTTCAGAATTAGAAAATTATTTAGTTATTAAATCTGTTGATATTTTTTCAAAAATATATCAGCTAAAACAAGATGAAATTATACCCCAGCTTACTACTTCAGAAAAAATACAAGAATTAATTGCTTTTTATAAAGATAATAAGAAGTTTTTTTTTCAGGAATTTATTATTAAGAAGAAAAATGGCTTTTTTGTTATTGATAGAAAATTAACCGACAATTATCAAGTTCAATCAGGTGATGGAAAAGTAAGAAATTTTATCGACAAAAATTGCACTCAAAATCTATTTGTTATTCCGTATGAGTTTGTAGAAAATTGTAAAGATGATGAGGGCATAATAAAAGGTAATGATCTGTATAAATTTATTTTAAAATATGTTAATAATATAGATGATTACAAGGAAATTCTTGTAGATATTTTAAAATATGACGCTAAAAATATATTCTTACAAGAAATATCAGAGATAAATATTAATTCTGAAAGAAATTATTGTAAAGAGGATTATGAATTTAAAATTCTAAACTTAGCCTGTAATGAATTAAAGGAAAGTGATTATCAAAATTTCAAAGAAAAAATTTTTATTCAAACAAACAGGGGCAGAACAAAAATTTCAAAAATACCGCCGTCCGCTGATAATATTAAAGTTGGGGATTGTGAACTTAGTCTTGCTACAATTTTACCTGAAAATTACGAAAATACAGGTCTTTTGAGCAGATTAATGAATCAATTTGAGAGTCTTGGTTTGAATAAAGAAAAGCTCCGCAAGATTTTAGGAGTAACTCAAGAGCCTGACTTACAAGCGGTTTTTAAGATTTTTTCTGAAAAATATCAACTGTTAGTTAATTCGGAACAGTTAGCTTTTTTATTTCTTTATGGACTACATATTGAAAAAATAAATTTCAATCAATTTAAAGCTCTGAATGTAAAGGAAGAAGAGGTTGATTTAGGAACGGATAAATATTTAACGGACTTTGATTTTGTACAACAATCCGAAATACTTCATCACAAATACAGTGGTATTACTAAAATATTTAAAAGATTTCCTGTTAAAGTAGATGATAATGACAATTTATTACTCATTAAGAAACCATACTTTGAAGATGATGAATTTGTTTGTCCATATATCAAAAATGACTTATCGGATGAAGGGAAAATAAGTCTTTTAGAGTTCCTTTTCGATCAATGGGATAAGAAAAATAAAAAGACAGCAATCAAAAACATTGATTGGAGTAAAATTGACGATGTGGAAACTGTAAATATTTTAGGGTTTAATCCAACTACATCTGTTTTCCCAAGTAAATACGCTTGTGAAAGTGAAGCCCTACCTGATTATCTGATAAAATGGATTGGCAACGCGAAAAGCAAAATTGATTTTTTAACAGACTTAGGTATTTGGACTGAAAATTCTGTAATAGTTGAATTGCGACAATATTTAAGTGGTGAAATCAATGTTTTTCATAATAACCGTTTAGCACAAGAAACACATTTTAACGAAGACCAAACAGTATTATTTAATTCGTTTCAATGGTTAAAAGAAAAAGAAATTAAACTTAAAACAACAGAACAATTTGAAACATTTAAGGCGGTCGTTGCGGTTATCAATGACAACCGAACCAACAATAAGGATTTAAAAATTGAAGAAGCATCTGATTTTGAAGAATTGGCAGAAAAATCAACAGAATGGGAAGAACCGTATTATGAAAATTGGAAACAAGAATCTAAGATATTGATTTATCTATACGAAGGTGCGTTGCCAAAATCTGTTTTACTTGATGAAATTGAAGATTGTCTATTTTATTATTTTTATGAAGGTAATATTGCAATTGATGATAAAAATCATATCTATATAAATAAAAAGTCTGATATTAAAAAAGAATTACGAAAATTAGAATTAGAAGAAAATAGCGATTTTAATTTTGATGAATTATGGCAAAACAAATTAGATATATTAGAAAAAGAGGTTGAACAATTAAGAGAAAAAAACAAAGCTACATTAGGCATCGGACACCCTCCACCCATCTCTCGAAATGACCAAATTGAAGCCAACCGTGTAGCAAAAGAAATTGTCAAAAAAAAATTAGAAAGCGTGGGTTTTGAATTTAAAACAGGAATTGGTAAATACTCTACAGTTGACGGGGTTTTCAAAGATGGCGTTGAGTATCCACTTGTTATAAAAAGCTATCAATATCAAGATGAACCTTTCAAAATTAGCACTAATGAATGGATACAGCTTATGAAACCTAACGCATGCTTGTGGGTGTATTTTGGAAACAATGTATGCAAGTGTATAAAATTATTTGAGCTTTTAAGAATGCAAGATAGAATAACCCTTAGTTTTAGTACTGAAAATTTAGACAGGCAAGATCGATTAAATAAGTTTGCTACCTTGTTAAGATATTTTGAATCGGTGCATTTTGAGTTTGATAAACTAAGCACAGATAATAATACGGCACAAAGGTTATCGGATTACCGTTTTGATGATAGAAAAACTGAGGAGGATTTAAGTGCTGATGATGAAACCCAATTATAGACATGAAGTACACAAGAGAGGAACATTGCGGTTTTCTTGAAGAAGAACTTCAAGCACAAACACGAGTTTTTAATCAAAAGTTAGATACTAAGGCTATTTCGTTATTACAAGATCGCGAAGAACTTTTCGTTGCACAATTTTTAAATTTTAAGGACGGAGAGATGATTTTAAAATTGTCAACAAAGCGGGGGCTACCTCGTACGAGTGCCTATTTGTACTGCTTTACGGTGCCCAAGGAATTGCGGGATTACAGAAATTGGGGTGATAGAACTTATGGCGACTTAATTAAAGCAAAAGCTAATTTTACTGAAACTGTTTGTGTGTGGCATAGTCCTTCCAAAGATTTAAACGGTAAAGTGGAAAATGATTTTTGCATTGCCGGCTTTCGTGGTGTGGACTTAGAATTTGCAGAAAATATTTCAAAGGCTGAAAAAATGATTTTGCTTTTGGGACCAGTTAAACCGCCTTTTGAGTATATTGCTAATTTACAAACAATTGCACAGAACAACTTTACCAAAGGTGTAAATTTCATTTTGGATCAGTCTTTTAGAGATAGCAATTTGACACCTTCTTTGCTTAATACGCATCAAAATATACCCAGTTTAATAATTAATCAATTACAGCTAACCGATCAAGTTGTTTTAATTGGTCCACCCGGAACAGGAAAAACATATCAAATTGCGGCAATATGTAAACAATTGTGCACACAAGGAAAATCTGTTTTAGTAACGGCACTTACTAATAGAGCATTGATTGAAGTTGCCGGAAAACCGGCATTGGCTGATATGTTGCAGGAAGGTAAAATTTTCAAAACCAAAGTTTCTGTAGATGAAAATAAAAATACACCGCACTTAAAATCAACAAATAGTTTATTGCCACAACCAAGTAATTTAGTCCTAACAACTTTTTTTATAGCCAGCAGCGAAGCGACAAACATAACAGATATGCCCCCTTTCGATTATGTAATTATCGATGAAGCAAGTCAAGCCTTGCTGGGTATGTTTGCAGTTGCGAAACTTTTAGGTAAAAAAAATATTTGGATAGGTGATACAAAGCAATTACCGCCGGTCGTTTCGTTAAATGAAGATAGGGTGAGCAAAAAGAATTTCATCTTTTTGGTTGATGGATTAAAAGCACTATCAGCTTCTTCATCAATTCTTATTTTTCAGTTAACTGAATCATATCGATTAACAAGCAGGGCTGCAAAATATACAGGGTTATTTTATAATAATAGTTTACAATCTAAAACGAAAGAAGATAGGTCTTTAATTTTTCCAAAAACACTTGACGACTTAGGTGTATTTTTTAATGCACAAGGGGGACCTACGCTTATTAAAACAGATTTAGAAATTGGTAACAAAAAGCCCATAAATGTTTTAGAAATTGCGTTAGCTTTAGTAATACATTTACTACAAAGCAATGCGTCTTTGCACATTTCTGTTTTAAGCAATTATATAGACACTGTAAAAGCCTTACAAAAATTTATTTATCAAAAAATTGGGAATCATAAAAATTTACTTATAGAAACGGTCGCACGGATACAAGGTTTAACAACCGATGTAGCGATATTTGTAATTCCTAATGCAGGGTATAATCATTCTTTAGAGAAGCGGTTATTTAATGTTGCAACCAGTCGTGCTAAAAGACACACTATTATCATTACAGATAAGGATGTACTTAGTTCTTACCAATATTTAGACGAAGATGTAAAAATATATCTACAAAAACTAGATGATGAATTTTCATTTTATTACGCAATAGATAAAAAGCTAATACAGCATTAATTACAAATACGAATGTCTCTCAAACTACAGAAAATTAACCTATACAATGAAATAATTGGCTAATGCAATTACAGTTAATTTTCGCATATCCCCCCTTGCAAAAAAATAACCTGCAATCGTTATGCACAATACTATATCAAGAGTAGCATGTGATTTTGGTAAACCTGTCATGTCTTCAAGATTAGGCAGATTTTTGGAAAAATATCCAAGCATTTAATTTTTTAAATCATTTTTTAAACAAGTACCAAATAATCTGTGTAATCCCCTTAATCCGTGTAATCCGTGATTCAGACAAAAGAGCAATTTCCATACAAAAATAACAACATTTTTCCACCACCCCTAAAACATCTTAGCACCTCAAAATATGATTTAGCCCAAATATTTAACCCCCTTTATTTTAAAGGCTTTTAACCTTCTTTGCCTAAACTACTTGCGAAATTAGGGTAATAAATAAAAAATTGTTATTGCTTCAACAAAATACTAATTCCAACGATAATAATTATAATGATGATTAGTATCCCAATTGAATTTTAAGCAATTATTTTCTTAGTATGATATAGGCTGTTTCTTTATTTCTTTTCATTCTGATACTTCTATCCCCTTAAAGCTATATGTTTATTGTTGATGCCTGAATGATAGTATAATAAAAATAGTTAGAAAAAAGGCAAAATAGATTATTAGATAATTTATTTTGCCTTTTGTGGTTATCATGCCGTAAAAACAATCTATCTGTTATTTGGCTTCTTTACTTGAACAAGCGTACCGCGAACGGTTACTGTTAAGTTAAAGTAAAAAGGAAAAAAACCAGCGTATCTATATTCGCGTGTTTGGTTGATAATAGTTGTACCATCCTCTTGTTCGTTAAAATTTGCGTGTGCATACATAGAATCTATAGCCCTTTCAATCAGGGTTTTGTGTGAAAGTCCACCGATGCCAAGTACATATGTTGCACTTGAAGAACCGCCGACTCTACCGATTGTTCTAAAATTATCTTCGGGACTTTTCCATACCCAGTCATTATTTGTGAAATCCCTTTGTGGCGTTTGCGATTGGCGAAAAACACCACAACCAAATAGTGTCAAACTTAATAAAATACATGGACAGAAAAAATTACAATACTTCAGAACATTTTTAAGCATATACTTTTAATTTTAAATTAATAATTTTGCGAAGCTACATCTTTTCTATGTAAGTTTGTGCGTAAAACTGCTAATTATGCAAATACGCATCTCTACGAAATAATCAGCTAATGCAACTGCATTTAACTTTTCTATTCCCCCCCTTGCAAAAAACTAACCAGCAACTGTTTCAAAAAAAATAGATGTCAAAAGGTGGCGATATAGCATGTTGCGTTTCTACCCTTTTTTATTGAATTTATTTGTCCTCTATATCAATCTGGAAGCAATTGAATCCTGATAAGACATAGCAATGTTTAATGATTTTGTAATTGCCCATATTTATTAAATACTATATCATCACGCATTAACCATTAATTGTATAGTTTTACAATGCTACTAATGAAATTGTCCATGTGCGTTTACATTCTTTTTACCATTTTATTTACTATTATTACTGTTGGGACTCTTCAAAAATTTCTATGTGCAGTTATCAGGTGGATATAAAGTTTATTGATGCTTCAAAATGGGAACAATTATCTTGGCATGCCAGTGGTGGTACCAGAGCAAAAAAAATATTACAAGATGCTAACGGCAAGCAGTTTTATCTTAAATATTCTGCAAAAACACTATCTAAAGATAATAAACCAGAAAAATATTATCGTTATGAATTCTACAATGAAATTATTGCCTATCAATTAGGGAAAAGTTTAGGATTAGACATTCTTAGATATGACATTGCACTTTTCGATAATGAATTAGGATGTATAAGTCCCAATATGACTGTTATAGATGACACAAATTTAATAGAAGTTGGTAAGTTTATGATAGCAATAAATCAGGATTTTGAACCTGATAAAACTGAAACAAGAAAGCAATATACTTTTCAACTGTTAATGGAAACATTACAAAAATTTGAATTAGAAAAATTTAATAATTTCTTTTTTGAAACGCTACTATTTGATGCTGTTATCGGAAATACAGATAGACATCAAGAAAATTGGGCTTTTATTGGTAAACCCAACACCGCATTTGTCCATGATCCTAATTATTATAAAACAGCGCCCATATATGATAATGGTAGCTCTTTGGCACGAGAATTGACTGATGAAAGCGTGAATGGGTTATTAAATAATGAACAAGATTTAGAAAAATATATTGCGGGTGGAAAGAGTGAATTGCATTGGAAGGGTCAAAAAATTAGTCATTTTGATTTGGTTGAGAAAATGTTAGCCGATCCAGTTTATAATGAACAACTTAAAGATGCATCTGTTTTTATAGAAAAATTTGATGAGGCAATTATTCAAAATATAATGCTTGAAATAGATGAGGTAATACCCTGTAATATGAAATCGCATTGCATTCCTAAAGAAAGAAAAGCATTAATTATTAAACTCTTAACTTTGCGTATCGCTAAGCTAAGAGCAATTCTTAAAAATAACAAATAAAATGATACAAGCAGAATTTAGCAAAATATATTTAATATGGCGTAGGGTGGCGGGGCAGCGAAGAACTGCTATTGGGACAATCCAAAAAGACGATATGGGTAAGCATACTTTTAGTTATTCTTCAGAAGAAATATTACAAACAGTAGAAGGATTTAAACCTTATACAGAGTTTCAAGATGTAACTAAGGTGTATAATGGCAATGTGGTGGATATATTTGCTCAAAGATTAACAAAGAGTTCCAGACCTGATATTGATAATTTTTATAATTTTTGGGAGGTAGATAAAAGTAAGGCTAATGATAAGTTTTATTTGTTGGGTAAAACGCAAGGAATGTTGCTAACCGATAATTTTGAATTTTTAGCTGATTATAACTACATTGACGGGCTTCATTTTGTTACCGAGATAGTAGGTTTAAATAAGATTAAGCATTGTAGAAATACTTTGCAAATAAGAGATATTCTTACTTATCAATTAGAATCTACTAATCAAGACGATAAGTTTGCAGTTAAAGTTTACAAAGATGATGAGCAAATTGGTTGGATAAAAAAATACCATGGTAGAATTTTTCATGAGGCTACGCCAAACGCACTAAAACTTGAAGTAAAAGCAATAGAACTTGGGTCAAAAGCAATAGAGATTGGGGGACAAGTAATAGAAAAACATCTTGTACCGAAAAGAGTTTTTATTAGAGTTACTACAAATTATAGCCACCCTAACCAAATAACTGAGTAGCATGTGATTTTTGTAAACCTGTCATGTCTTCAAGATTAGGCAGATTTTTGGAAAAAATAGCCAAATATTTAATTTTTAAAATCATTTTTCAAACAACTTCAAAATAATCCGTGTAATCCCTTAATCCATGTCATCCGTGATTCAGACAAAGAACAAAAGAACAATCATGCCAATTATTTAATCCTATAAATCACGGTTCAGACATTACTTTACTCTTCTTATTTCGTTATAAAGCCCTATTATTTTTTTAACTTAGCATCTCAACTACATTAAAATAATGAAATATAAAGATGTCGGGTTGTTTTATCCTAAAAATAGGCAAGAGTGGCGACAGTGGTTAGAAAAAAATCATCATATCGAAGAGTCTATAAAACTTGTTTATTGTAAAGCAGATTCTAAAATGGCAACAATTACTTGGAGTGATTCGGTTGACGAGGCATTGTGCTTTGGTTGGATTGATGGACGTGTGGGGACTATCGATGAAAATAAATATACGCGTCTGTTTAGTAAAAGAAAAGTTTATAGTACATGGTCTAAAATTAATAAAGAAAAGGTGGCTCGACTTACTGAACAAGGGCTTATGCGTGATGCAGGATTATTAATTGTTGAACAAGCAAAAAAGAACGGGTCTTGGATAATTTTAGATGATGTAGAAGATTTAGTAATCCCCTTAGATTTAGAAAAACAATTAGCTGTCAATCCGCTTGCACAGCAATTTTTTATGGGATTGAGTAAGTCTGTTAAAAAGACAATTTTGCAGTGGCTGGTCTTAGCGAAAAGACCCGAAACAAGAGAAAAAAGAATATTGAATATTGTTGAATCGGCAACCCGCGGTAAAAAACCCGAACAGTTTTAGCTCCTTCGCAAGTAGTTGACAGCAAAATTTTAATCGTAGAGCTCAAAAAATAAAAAAAATAAAAATAGATTAATTTAAAAAATATTTGTAGCTTTGCTTCCCACTTTAAAGGAATTATTATGAATATGTCTCCACGAATAAGAATTAAGTTACAATCATTCGATCACAATTTGGTTGATAAGTCAGCTGATAAAATTGTGAAAACAGTGAAGCAAACAGGAGCCATTGTTACCGGACCAATTCCTCTGCCTACAAAAAAAAAGATATTTACAGTTTTAAGATCGCCCCATGTGGATAAAAAAAGTAGAGAGCAATTTCAACTTTGTACCCATAAGCGATTGTTGGATATTTATACGACTTCTTCTAAAACAGTTGACGCACTGAGTAAATTAGATTTACCTTCTGGTGTAGAAGTAGAAATTAAGGCTTGATAGTTTTATTAATGTTATCTCTCAACCTAACGGGAAAAGAGCAAGGGCATTAGTAAAATCATGGATGAATTGAATTGTTTATAAAACGAATCCTTGCGATGCGTTTTGCTTCTAGTACTTCCGAGTTCTTTTTTAAATAAGAACACAAAGGAAAAGGTTAGAAGATATTAGCGAAAATAAACTACACACACACTTGTAGTTAAGTTATCCCTTTTATCTTCTTTCATAAATACGAGCAAAAACACTTATCACGGATTCTGATGATATTGTTCTCTAAATATTAAATTCTTTAAAGATGAAAGGAATTATTGGTAAAAAAATAGGGATGACGAGCATCTTTGAAACAGATGGTAAGCAAACAGCTTGTACAATCGTTGAAGCTGGTCCTTGTGTGGTAACACAAGTGAAAAAACAAGAAACAGACGGCTACACCGCTATTCAATTAGCATTGGGCGAGCGAAAGGAAAAGCATACAACTAAAGCACTCAAAAACCATTTTGCAAAAGCTAATACAACACCTAAGAAAATTACGCGCGAATTTAGAAATTATTACGAGGAAAAAAATGTCGGTGAAGTTATTACCGTTGATATATTTAAAGAAGGCGAAAAAGTTGAAGTGGTTGGGACAACTAAAGGTAGGGGATTCCAAGGTGTCGTTAAAAGACATGGTTTCTCCGGTGTCGGTGCCCAATCGCATGGTCAACATGATAGAAATAGAGCACCAGGTTCATTAGGTAACTCTTCCGATGCTAGCCGTGTTATGAAGGGTATGCGTATGGCAGGAAGAATGGGTGCTGATCGCGTTAAAGTGAAAGGTTTGAAAGTGTTAAAAGTGTTTCCAGAAAAAAATTATATCCTTATAAGCGGTGCGGTGCCCGGATACAATGGTTCTTTGGTATTTATTCAAAATTAGTTCAAGATAAAACAGTTATATGCAACTAGATGTTTTAAATAATAAAGGCGAGAAAACAGGTAGAAAAATAGAATTGCCTGATGATATATTTGCCATAGAACCTAATGACCATGTTTTGTATTTGGCCGTAAAACGGTATCAAGCAGCACAGCGACAAGGTACTCATCGTGTTAAAAATAGAAAGGAAGTAAAGGGTGCTAGCCGTAAATTACACAAACAAAAAGGTACAGGAGGTTCTAGAAAAGGAAATATTCGTAACCCTTTGTATAAAGGTGGTGGTACTATATTTGGTCCTAAACCGCATCTTTATCATTTAAAACTGAATAAAAAGGAAAAGGATTTAGCTAAAGTATCAGCACTTTCTTATAAAGCTAAAGAATCGGCTATTATGATTGTAGAAGAGCCATCATTCAAGGAGCCTAAAACTAAAGAGGCTGTGCAATTACTTAAAAACTTGAATATCAGTACTAAGAAAACATTGTGGGTAACTAAGGAATATCAAGATACACTTACTAAAAGTGTTCGTAATATACCTAAAGTTGATAATTGTACCTTGCTTGGTATGAATGTGTTTAATATTCTTAATGCTGATGTGTTGGTTTTTTCTGAAACAGCAGCTAAGATTTTTACGGAAGATGTTAATAATGATTAATAAAAAGTTATATCCATGAAAGCGACTCAAATTATAGGACAGCCTTTGATATCTGAAAAATCTACAAAACTTCAAGAAAAACTTGGACAGTATGTTTTTTTGGTTAATAAAAATGCGAATAAAATTGAAATAAAGAAAGCTATTCAGGATTTTTATGGTGTTAAAGTAAGTGCAGTGAGTACAGCTATTTTACCAGGACATAATAAGAGTAAATTTACTAAGGCGGGATTTATTAAGGGTAGCACAGCATCTTATAAGAAGGCTTTTGTAACCTTGGGTGTTGGTGAGAAAATTGATTTTTATGCGTCTATTTAATAAAATATTTTGAAAGAATAAACTTTATTTATGTCATTAAAAAAATATAAGCCCATTACAGCAGGAACTAGATGGCGTATTGGAAATGGATATCAAGAAATTACTACGAATAAACCTGAAAAGTCTTTGCTTGAACCTTATAAGAAAAGTGGAGGAAGAAATGTGCAAGGGCGAATGACTATGCGTTATATTGGCGGTGGACACAAAAAACATTATCGTAAGATTGATTTTAAAAGAAATAAACATAATGTTGAAGCAAAAGTTGTTTCAATAGAATATGATCCAATGAGAACGGCTTTTATTGCTTTGTTAGAATATGCCGACGGTGAACGCCGTTATATTCTTGCCCCTAAAGATTTGAAAGTCGGTCAATCGGTATCAGCCGGACCTAATGTAGCCCCTGAGAATGGTAATTGTTTGCTGATGGCAAATATGCCCTTAGGTACCGTTATTCATAATATTGAAATGCAACCCGGTAAAGGCGGTGTTTTGGTAAGAAGTGCAGGAACATCAGCACAGCTATCAAATAAGGAAACAGAATACGCTGTTGTTAAAATGCCCTCAGGTGAGTTAAGAAAACTTTTGATTAATTGTTATGCTACCGTTGGTACAGTTTCTAATAATGATCATAACTTGGAAATGGCCGGAAAAGCGGGGGTTAATAGATGGAAAGGTGTTAGACCTCGTAATAGAGGAGTGGCTATGAATCCAGTTGATCATCCTATGGGTGGTGGTGAAGGTAAAGCCTCTGGGGGACATCCAAGAAGTAGAAAAGGTAAATATGCAAAAGGACAAAAAACTAGAACGAGAGGTAAATCTAGTGATAAGTTGATTTTGGTTAGAAAAAATGGTAAGAAGTTGACTAATTAATTTTAATTATAATAATATTTTATAGTATGGCTCGCTCGATAAAAAAAGGTCCTTATATCGATCATAATCTAGACGGAAAAATACAAACCATGAATAGTGGTAAAGTGAAAAAAGCAGTTATTAAAACTTGGAGCAGAAGAAGTACCATTACCCCTGATTTTGTTGGACATACATTTATGGTGCATACAGGTAATAAATTTGTACCGGTTTATGTAACCGAGTATATGGTGGGACATAAACTTGGCGAGTTTGCACCAACGCGTCATTTTAAGGCACACTCAGGCGTGAAAAAAGAAGATGCGGGCGGTTAATTTAATTAATTATCAATAAATTATTTATAGATATGGAAGCAATAGCAAAATTGAGAAATTATCCTACAGGACCAAGGAAAATGCGAATGTTATCTGATGAAATTAGAGGTTTGAATATAGAAAAGGCTCTCTTCTTGTTGGAAAATCATCCACAACATGTTGCTGTACCGCTTTCTAAGTTGTTGAGAAGTGCAGTAAGTAATTGGGAACAGAAGAATAATGCAACGGCAAGTGAGCAGTTGATGGTGAAAACTATTTTTGTTGATGGTGGTGCAGTTTTAAAAAGAATGAGACCGGCACCCCAAGGTAGAGGATATAAAATTCGTAAAAGAAGTAATCATGTTACTATTATCGTTGATACAATCGCTACTAAATAAACTATAGCATCATAAAAATATAATAAACTTAAAAATATGGGTCAAAAAGCAAATCCAATAGGCAATAGAATAGGTATCATTAGGGGATGGGATAGCAATTGGTACGGTAATAAAAGGGATTTTGCATCTAAACTATTGGAGGATGAGTCCGTTAGAAAATATTTGAACGCTAGAATAAATAAAGCTAGTATAGCTAAAATAGTTATTGAACGAACACTTAATAAGTTGATTGTTACTATTCATACAAGTAAACCTGGTATTATTATTGGTAATGGTGGAGCAGAGGTAGAAAGAATTAAAAATGAACTTAAAAAAACAACAGGTAAAGAGGATGTGCAAGTTAATATTTTTGAAATAAGAAGACCAGAATTAGACGCTACCATAGTTGCAGAAAGTATTGCTCGACAAATTGAAAATAGAATTAATTATAAAAGAGCTATTAAAATGGCAATAGCGTCAACCCTTAGGGTAGGTGCTGAAGGTATCAAGGTTAAGGTGGCGGGTAGATTGGCGGGTGCAGAAATAGCAAGAACTGAAGAGATTAAACAGGGGCGGGTGCCTTTGCATACTTATCGAATGGATATTGATTATGCTAATGTTTTTGCAATGACAGTTTATGGGAAAATTGGTATAAAAGTGTGGATATGTAAAGGTGAAGTGCTGGGTAAACGCGATTTGAATCCAAATTTTGTTGCCGGGAAGGTTGAGCAAAATGAAAGAACGCAAAGACCAACCTCGCGTGCAGGATTAAGTAGAGGTAACGATAGTAGAGATGGCAGGGATGGTAGAGATGGTAGAGATAGAAGGAATTTTAATAATCGATAAATAACAATAAATAGATATTTACCATGTTACAACCTAAAAGAAGTAAACATAGAAAGCAACAAAAGGGACGCATCAGAAAAGTGGCTAAGAGGGGTACTTTGTTGTCTTTTGGCTCTTATGGTTTGAAGGCACTCGAACCTATTTGGTTAACGAATAGGCAAATTGAGGCATCACGACAAGCTCTATCTCGTGCAATGAATAGAGAAGGATTACTGTGGATTCGTGTTTTTCCTGATAAAATAATTACCCGCAAACCACAAGAAGTGCGGATGGGTAAAGGTAAAGGTAATCCAGAATTTTGGGCTGCCGTAGTGGAACCAGGACGCGTTATATTTGAATTGGATGGCTTATCACTTGCCGATGCTAAAAAGGCTTTGCATAGTGCATCACAAAAATTGCCTATTAAAACAAAGTTTATTTCAAGAAGGGATATTTAAAAAGTTTTTAAAATTGTAGTGTATGTCTAAAAAAAATGATTTTAATAAGGGACTGAAAGAATGCAATGAAAATGATTTGATTGCACGAATTAATACGGATACGATGCGCCTTAAAAAGCTAAGGTTAGCTCATGTCGTTTCGCCTATTGAAAATCCTATGAGTATGAGGAATCTTAGACGCGATTTGGCAAGATTAAAAACGGAGTTAACAAAAAGAAAATCATCTTAAAAGGTAAAAAAAATTATATGTCTGTAGAAAGAAATTTGAGAAAAATAAGAATCGGTGTTGTTACGAGTAATAAAATGAATAAAACAATTACCGTTTCTATTGAACGAAAAGTGAAACATACGGTTTATGGTAAATTTTTGAAGAATACTACTAAACTGCATGCACACGATGAAAAAAATGAAAGTGGTATTGGTGATGTGGTTAAAATTATGGAGACCCGTCCTTTGAGCAAAACAAAGAGATGGCGCTTAGTTGAAATCGTTGAAAAGTATAAATAATTCTGTCAAAAAATATATTTATGATACAGCAAGAGTCTCGTTTGGTGGTGGCTGATAATAGCGGTGCTAAGGAAGTTTTATGTATCCGTGTTTTGGGGAACAGTGGCCAAGATTATGCACATATAGGCGATAAAATTGTGGTTACTGTTAAAGATGCTTTGCCTGATGGTGGAGTTAAAAAGGGTACAGTATCTAAAGCTGTAATAGTTCGTACAAAGCATAAATTAAGAAGAAAAGATGGTTCTTATATTAGATTTGATGATAACGCCGTGGTGCTATTGTCGAATACTGATGAACCACGAGGAACGCGTATATTTGGACCAGTTGCTAGGGAATTGCGTGACAAAGGTTACATGAAAATAGTATCGCTCGCACCAGAAGTGTTATAGTTAATTTATTTAATATCAAAATGATAATATGAGTAATAGTACCAGGTTTAAACCTAAATATAATATTAAGAAGGGGGACACCGTAGTTGTTATCGCCGGTGCAGATAAAGATTTGAAAAATCCTAAAGTGGTAACGAAGGTTTTGTTGGAAGAAGGTAGGGTAATTGTTGAAGGTGTTAATTTAGCTTCTAAACATGTTAAGCCTAATGCGAAAAATACAAAAGGCGGCATCGTAAAAAAAGAGTTGCCTATACATATTTCTAATGTCATGCTATGGGATTCAAAGGTTAATGCCCCTACACGAATTACAAGAGAAAAAAAGGACGGTCATCTAGTTCGTATATCTAAAAAATCAAAAGAGATAATAAAATAATATGGCTAATATTAAATCTGCTTATTCACCTCGTTTAGTGGGCAAATATCAAAAAGAGGTTATTGCTAAGTTAGTTGATAAATTTAAGTTTAAGTCTGTTATGCAGGCACCTAAATTGGAAAAAATTGTTATTAATAAAGGTGTTAATGGGGCAGTAACCGATAAGAAGTTAGTTGATGTTGCTATTAACGAACTTGAGTTAATAACAGGGCAAAAACCTGTTCCAACTTATAGTAAAAAGGATATTTCTAATTTTAAACTTCGTAAGGGTATCCCTATTGGTACAAGAGTTACTTTGCGCGGGGTAAAGATGTATGAATTTTTGGATAGATTGATATCCGTAGCATTGCCTCGTGTACGTGATTTTAAAGGTGTTAATGATAAATCATTTGACGGTAGAGGTAATTATACTTTGGGTGTTACTGAACAGATTATATTTCCTGAAATCGATATCGATAAGGTTAATAAAATATCGGGTATGGATATAACTTTTGTTACCAGTACCAGTGATGACCAACAGGCTTATGAACTTTTGAAAGAATTAGGTATGCCTTTTAAAAACATTAAAAAATAGTTGTTATGGCAAAAAAATCAGTTGAGGCAAGACAAAGAAAAAGGGAACAGTTGAATGAGCAGTTTAAAGAAAAAAGAAAAGAATTGAAAAGTCAGGGTAATTGGACTGAGTTAGATAAGCTACCCAGAAATGGATCAGCGGTAAGGTTGAAGAATAGGTGTAAATTGACCGGTAGAGCTAGGGGTTATATTCGCTATTTTGGTGTTTCTAGACTTGTATTCCGAGATATGGCATTGAATGGTAAAATACCCGGTGTTAGAAAAGCGTCTTGGTAATTTTTTAAAAATATTATTTCATTAAAAATATTGGAGGATAAAATATGGTTACAGATCCTATCGCAGATTATTTAACAAGAATTAGAAATGCTCAGATGGCAGGTCATCTAACTGTCGAAATCCCAGCGTCTAATTTGAAGAAAAGAATCACCGAGATTCTTTACGAACAAGGGTATATCTTTAAATATACTTTTGAAGAAGATAATAAACAAGGTATTATCAAAATCGCTCTGAAATATAATCAGCAAACGAAGCAACCAGTTATTCAAAATATGGAAAGAGTGAGCCGTCCTGGATTAAGGCAATATTCTAAATCTAATAACATTAGAAGAGTGATGAACGGACTGGGGCTGGCTATTTTAAGTACTTCAAAAGGGGTGCTTACTGATAAGCAGGCGAAAGAGCAACAGGTTGGTGGGGAAGTATTGTTTGTAATTAATTAAAATGTGCAATAGGAATAGTAAAAAAAATATATAGTTATGTCTAGAATTGGTAATAAGTTAATAGAGTTGCCCAAGGGTGTAACCGTTACTACTGATAAAGCAAATGTGGTTACCGTGAAAGGTCCTAAGGGTGAGTTGAAGCAAGCTATTGATAGGGATATACAGGTTGTAGTGGAAGGAACACAATTAACCGTAAAAAGACCTACCAATCAAATTCGCCACAAGGCTTTACACGGATTGTATCGTGCTTTGTTAGCTAATTTGATACAAGGCGTTTCAGTGGGCTTTAAAAGAGATTTGGAGTTGGTAGGGGTGGGCTTTAAAGTTTCTAATCAAGGTAATATTATTGATTTGTCTGTTGGTTATTCGCACAATATTCTATTTGAAGTTCCTAAAGAATTGAAAGTAACAACGACTACTGAAAAGGGACAAAACCCTAAAATATTTTTAGAGGGAATTGATAAGCAATTAATTGGTCAGGTTGCTGCAAAATTAAGAGGTATTAGAAAGCCTGAACCATATAAGGGTAAGGGTATCAAGTATGTAGGGGAAGTGCTTAGAAAGAAGGCGGGTAAAGCGGCTGGAGCAGGTGCAAGTTCGGCATCTAAATAAATTATTAAACTATTAAAATGTTTGGTACATGGCAAAGAAAATAAATGTAAAGGATAAAGTTAAGTTTAGGATTAGAAAGAAAATTTCGGGCACTAAGGAAAAACCGAGACTTACCGTTTATCGTAGTAATGTTGAAATTTATGCACAATTGATTGATGACACTACGGGGAATACGCTCTGTGCAGCATCATCGTTGGAAAAGGAGGTAAGTTCTAAGAAGGTTACTAAAGTTGAGAAAGCTAAGTTGGTAGGATTATCAATAGCGAAAAAAGCAAAAGTTGCGGGTATTCAAACCTGTGTTTTTGATAGGAATGGTAATTTATACCATGGTAGAGTTAAGTCATTGGCTGATGGTGCTCGCGAAGCGGGGCTTTTGTTCTAAATTAAATTTGTCAAGCATTCATTTTTAAAATATTTATATGGCTAAAGAAGCAAAAAAGGATAATAGAGTAATTCGGGTAGCAGTTGATGGTGAACTAAAAGAGAAGGTTGTTGCTGTCAATCGGGTGGTGAAGACTACCAAGGGGGGGAGAATTTTTAGTTTTTCAGCAATCGTTGTTGTGGGCAATGAAAATGGTATTGTAGGCCAAGGATTAGGTAAAGCTAATGAGGTGCGTGCAGCAATTACCAAGGGAATTGAGGATGCTAAGAAAAATTTGATTAAGGTGCCCGTGAGAAAAGGTACTATACCGCATGAACAATTTGCCAAATTTGGTGCCGCTAAAGTTCTTGTGAAACCTGCCGCACCTGGAGCCGGTGTTATTGCCGGTGCTAGTATGAGGTCTGTTTTAGAAAGTGCAGGGGTAAAAGATGTTTTGGCAAAGAGTTTGGGGTCACCGAATCCGCATAATGTAGTTAAAGCTACTTTAAAAGCACTGAGTATGCTTAGAGAACCTGCTGAAGTGGCTTTTGGAAGGTCTATTAAGTTGAATAAAGTGTTTAATGGATAATTTTAAAATTAACAATCATTATGAAGAAGTTAAAAATAACATTGATTAAAAGTCCTATTGATAGAAGTGAAAGGCAAAAACTTACCGTTGAAGCATTAGGTTTGGGTAAAACTAATTCTTGTAAGGAGCATCAAGCTACCCCGCAAATATTAGGAATGATTGAGAAGGTTAAGCATTTATTAAAAGTAGAAGAAATTTAATTTTATATATATCTAAAAGAAATTGTTATGCGATTACATTCTTTAAAACATGCCGAAGGTGCTACACATAAGGAAAAAAGATTAGGACGCGGCGAGGCATCTGGTAAAGGTGGAACCTCTACTAAGGGTAATAAGGGGGGGCAAAGCCGTAGTGGTTATAAGAGCAAAATGGCTCATGAGGGTGGACAGATGCCAATTCAGCGGAGACTTCCTAAGCGGGGCTTTAAGAATATTAACAGGGTAGAATATAAGATATTTAATCTTGGTCAAATAGATCATTTGGTTACTAAATATGAGTTAAAAGAGTTTTCAATGGAAGAACTTTTTATTAATGGCATTATTAATAGAACGGATAGAGTTAAAATTCTGGGGAATGGGGTGTTAAAGAATAAGTATGTTTTTAATGTCAATAGCGTTAGTACGGTTGCTAAAAAAGCTATTGAAGGTTTGGGTGGCGTAGTTAATATTATTAAATAGTCTAATAAAATTATAGGGTGAAAAAACTCATTCAGACGCTTCAGAATATTTGGACGATAGATGAACTTAAAAATAAGATCATCATTACATTATTTCTTTTATTGATTTATAGACTTGGTTCGCATGTTGTTTTACCAGGTATTAATCCAAATTTATTGGATCAGGCTAAATTGAGTGCGGGAACCGGTTTGCTTGGTATGTTTGATACTTTTGCAGGCGGGGCATTTTCGCAAGCATCGATCTTTGCATTGGGCATTATGCCTTATATTTCTGCGTCTATATTTATGCAATTGGTTACTGTTTTAATTCCTCAGTTACAAAAAATTCAAAAGGAAGGTGAAAGTGGTCGAAAAAAGATAAATCAATGGACGCGTTATTTAACGGTTATTGTTACTTGTTTTCAGGCGGGGGCTTATGTGGCCTATCTAACCGCACCACAAGGGCCTTATGCACAGGCTATTTTGTTGCCGATTTCGTTGTTTACTTTTACCACTATAGTAACGCTTACAGCGGGTACTTTGTTTGTAATGTGGTTAGGTGAAAAAATACAAGATAAAGGATTGGGTAATGGTACTTCTATTATTATTATGGTTGGAATTTTAGCTAGACTACCGCAGGCTTTGTTTTTTCAAGAGTTGCCTGCAAAAATGAATCGCGGTGGTGGTGGGCTGTTGATATTTTTAATTGAAATAGCGGTGTTTATTATAGTGGTTATGGGATTAATTGTTTTAACCCAGGGGGTTAGAAAAATACCCGTTAATTATGCTAAACAAATAGTAGGTAATAGACAGTTTGGCGGTGCTCGTCAGTTTTTGCCAATTAAAGTTAATAGTGCTGGGGTAATGCCTATTATTTTTGCACAAGCTATTATGTTTTTACCTACGCTAGTTTCGTTTACAAAAATAGATTCAGCTAAGGGTATTGTAAGGATTTTTAATGATCATACAAATGTCTGGTATATGATTATATATGCTGTTATGGTTGTAGCATTTACTTTTCTATATACGGCATTGATTTTTAATCCTAAGCAGATGTCTGAAGATTTAAAGAGAAATAATGGGTTTATACCTGGTGTTAAACCAGGACAACCTACGACCGATTATATTGGTGCTATTATGGATAGAATAACTTTGCCAGGTGCTATTTTTTTGGCAATAGCTGGTATTTTACCTGGGTTTGCTCAGCGATTGGGGGTAACGCAAAGTTTTAGTTATTTCTTTGGTGGCACAAGTTTGTTGATTATGGTGGGTGTTATACTTGATACCTTACAGCAAATAGAAACTTATTTATTAATGCGTCAATATGATGGATTGATGACTACAGGGCGTGTTCAAGGGCGATGATGATACGATGTTTTTATAGATTTTAAATTGTTACTCTATGAAGTCGGTTTTTTTTTCTTTTGTTTTTTTATTTATGATAGTTTCTTTTTCATGCAATAAAAAAAATGCAGTTGTTAATGTAACACCTAGTTTCTCTGTGTCAGTTTTTACGCCAGTTGTATTAGCAAAAATTATAGCTATATCTGTTGATAAAAATGAAAGACCGATAGCATCTGATACAACGGGATTACCTATTTCCGTTACTATATCAGGAATGATTGCACCTTACGATTCTTTTTACATTGTTTCTGGGCGCTTAAACACACCAAGTTCTGATACATTCTATTACCCCGCAACTAATATGAATAGCTATACTGATGTCCGTTATCCTTTGAATGGTACTGGTAAAAATATAACACCTATTTTATTTGCGGTATCTGATGCTAATGGGAAAATTACTTATGTTAATGGAGATACTTTAGGTTACCGTGGATATAAAGATACAATCCCTTCGTCTGTTGCTAAAAATATTGCTCAATTTACAGTGTTTTCTAAACGTACTAACTATTATGAAAATGACTCAGTAGCCGTTGATGTTCCCTTAAATATTACCGGAATGAGTTTTAGTTCAAATGCTAATTTGTATCAACAAACTGTACAGGTTGGTGTTTTTGATAGTGTAACAATAAACATTGCTCGATGGAATGGATTGTTTGCTTTTATGCGAATTCTCGATCCATTTGTTATTAGAAACTTGGGGGTTTTAGGAAGGTTTGGGGATACTATTAGAACCCAACCGAATGGATTAGGTACTTACATAACACCGGGTAATGTTCTTTTTGATATTAGTGTTCAGGATTATAAAATATATTACAGATCATATAAAACAGGAACGGGGGCTATGGATACTATTAGATTTAGTATAAGGAATATATTTTATGGGGACTCGGTTATTTATAGTTTTCCTATTAATGTGTCTCAATAAGAAATATATTTTATGTTCTTAAAATGATATAAATTAAATATTTAAGTAGTATCTTCGCATTCTTTTAAAATTATGGCTAAGCAAGAGTTGATTAAACAAGATGGTGTGGTGTTAGAAGCTTTAAGCAATGCTATGTTTAGAGTTAAGTTATCTAATGAACATGAAATATTAGCTACCATATCTGGAAAAATGCGTATGAATTATATTAGAATATTGCCAGGGGATAAAGTTGATATTGAAATGAGTCCTTATGATTTAACTAGAGGTAGAATTATATTTAGGTACAAATAAAAAATGGAATTGTATGAAAGTTAGAGCATCCGTAAAAAAAAGAAGCACAGATTGTAAGATCGTGCGCAGAAAAGGTAAGTTGTATGTGATTAACAAGAAGAATCCTAGATTTAAGCAAAGGCAAGGTTAATTTGTAGTTTTGTATTTATTCATAAAATAAAAATATTTTAAATAATGGCGCGTATAGCTGGTGTTGATCTACCCAAAAATAAACGAGGTGAAATAGGACTTACCTATATTTATGGTATAGGACTTTCTACTGCAAAACGAATTCTTAATAAAGCAGGAATATCGACGGATAAAAAAGTCCATGATTGGAAAGATGATGAGTTGACGGCGATTCGTAATATTATTACGAATGAAATTAAAGTTGAAGGTGCTTTAAGAAGTGAGGTTCAGATGAATATTAAACGATTGCTCGATATTAATTGCTATCGTGGGCAGCGACATAGAAAGGGATTACCTGTTCGAGGTCAGCGAACTAAAACAAATAGTCGTACTAGAAAGGGTAAAAGGAGAACGGTGGCCGGTAAAAAGAAAGCACCTAAGAAGTAGTACTATTTATTATTTATTTCATTTATATATAACAATACAATACAGTTATGGCAAAAGCATCAAATACAGGACAGGGTGGGAAGGATGGTCAATCCTCAGGACAGTCGGCTAAATCGGTTGTTCGTAAAAGAGTTGTTAAGACTGATTCAAATGCAGATGTACATATTAATGCAACTTTTAATAACATTATTATATCTTTTACTAATAAACAGGGACAGGTTGTTAGTGCATCTTCGGCAGGAAAAGTAGGTTTTAGGGGGTCAAAGAAAAATACGCCTTATGCTTCGCAACAAGCAGCTATGGACGCGGTTAAAGGTGCAATAGATTCAGGAATTAAAAGAGTTACTGTTTATGTTAAAGGACCAGGCACTGGTCGAGAAAGTGCAATTAGACAAATATCACAAAGTGGTATAGCTATAGCTGAAATTAGGGATTTAACCCCCTTGCCTCACAATGGTTGTAGGGCACCTAAAAAGCGTAGAGTTTAATTGTGAAATAATTTTTGAATTGTAAATTTATGGCTGTTTTAACAATCTAATTTTGATAATAAGTAAAAATAAAAATCAATAAAAAAATATGGCAAGATATACGGGAGCAAAAACGAGGGTTTGTAGAATTTTTGGTGAACCTATTTTGGGTAATGCTAAATGGCTAACTAAAACAAGTAACCCGCCAGGTCAACATGGCATGGCTAGAAAGCGAAAAAACTTGGACGGCTATGCCCTACAATTAAAAGAAAAACAGAAGGCTAAATATACTTATGGTATATTGGAAAAACAGTTTCGTAAAACTTTTGATGAAGCATCAAGAATGAAAGGGGTAACTGGTGAAAATTTAATTAGATTATTAGAGTGTAGATTGGATAATACTGTTTATAGATTGGGGTTAACGGCGAGTCGCCCTGAAGCAAGACAACTTGTTAGTCACAAGCATGTTACTGTTAATGGTTCGGTTGTTAATATACCATCGTATCAGTGTAAACATGGGGATGTTATTAGTTTTTCTGCAAAAAGTTTTAACAACCCTGCTATATTGAATAAAATTAAGGGTAAAAATCCTAAATTCAGTTGGTTGGTTTGGAATGAACAAGAAAAGCAAGGTACTTTTGTTAATTTTCCTGAACGAGCTCAAGTTCCCGAGAATATACGTGAGCAGTTAATAGTAGAGTTGTATTCAAAATAGTGTTTGGATTCTTGTACATAAAAGTAAAAAATAATTATATAAATATTATGGCCATTTTAAATTTTCAAAGACCTGAAAAGATAATTGTAAAAAAGCAAAATGATTTCGCGGGGGATTTTGAGTTTAGACCTTTAGAGCCTGGATATGGTTTGACCGTAGGTAATGCATTGAGGAGGGTTTTGTTGAGCGGTTTAGATGGGTATGCTATTACTAATATAAAAATAGAAGGCGTATCACATGAGTTTTCAACAATCAAAGGTGTAAAGGATGATGTTACCAATATTATTCTTAATCTGAAGCAAGTTAGATTTAAACCTAAAGGTAATCAAAGTGTAGATCCTCAAGGAAAAAGTTTACTTAATCAGGAAGTTATCAGAATTAGGTTAAAGAATAAAACAGTTTTTAAAGCTGAGGATATTGGTAGGGAATCTAATTATTTTGAGGTGAAAAATCCGCAATTAGAGATTTGTGTTTTGGATTCTACCGCTACTTTAAATATTGATATATTAGTTGAACGCGGTCGTGGTTATGTTTCTGCGGAGGATAATAAAAAAAGTGGGCTTGTAGAGCAATATATATCTATTGATTCTATACACACGCCTATAACCAATGTTCGATATGTTATTGAAAACTATCGTGTGGAGCAAAAAACTGATTTTGAGAAATTGATATTGGAGATTAAAACAGACGGGACTATTGGACCTGAAGAAGCTATTAAAGATGCGTCTAAAATTTTAATTCAACATTTGATGCTTATTAATGATAGTCATATCGCATTAGATTCTGATGTGCCTGCTGTGGTGAATGTAGTTAATGAGGAAACATTGCGATTAAAGAAAAAATTAAAAACGCCTTTGGAGGAATTGGATTTGTCAGTTCGAGCTTATAATTGCCTCAAATCTGCGAAAATTAATACTTTAGCACACTTAGTAGAATATGAGAAAGACGATTTGTTGAAGTTTAGGAACTTTGGACAGAAGTCTTTAAATGAAATAGAGCAAATGCTCGGTGATAATGGACTCAAATTTGGGATGCGACACGAATTGGAAAAAATAGGTGCCATTGAATAACTCTTGTTGTTATGATTTTTTAACGTTACTTTAAAAAATGTATTATATATGCGACACGGCGATAAAATTAATAATCTAAGTAGAAAAAGAGAACATCGTAAGGCTTTGTTGAAGAATTTAGCATGTTCGCTAATTGTTCATAAACGGATTGTTACTACTTTGGCAAAAGCTAAAGCTCTAAGAGTCTTTATAGAGCCTTTAATTACAAAAACAAAATTATCACAAGATAAATTAGGTATCAGTCATCAACATAGGGTTGTTTTTTCGTATCTGCAAAATAATGATGCTGTAAAGGAATTGTTTACAGTAGTGGGTCCAAAAATAATTAACCGTCCTGGTGGCTATACAAGGATCATTAAGTTGTCGAATAGAGTAGGCGATGATGCTACGCAAGCAATGATTGAGTTGGTAGATTTTAACGATATTTACAATGGTAAAAAATCGGCTACTGATTCTAAATTAACTTCACAATCTGATGGGGCATTAACATCAACTAAGAAAACACGAAGAAGTGGTGCTAAGAAGAAAGAAGCTGAAACAACGCATCCTGATTCTATATAATTTTGTGAAGTGCATATAGCTATTGTTAATGGTCCTAATCTTAATTTGTTAGGTGTTAGAGAGCCTTCAATTTATGGTACTGAATCCTTTGATAGTTATTTTTTAAAATTGTCTGCATTATATCCTCAAATAGTATTAGCACATCATCAGAGTAATATTGAGGGTGAATTGGTGAATATTATTCAGGATATTGCCGTTAAGGTAAATGGGATTATTTTAAATGCTGCCGCCTATACACATACCTCAATAGCTATAAGAGATTGTTTAGCGATGGTGCACTGCCCTATTATTGAAGTTCATTTGTCAAATATTTATGCTCGGGAAGACTTTCGGTGTAAAAATCTATTAGCGGATAAATGTAAAGGTAGTATCTGCGGACTTGGATTAAAGGGATATGAGTTAGCATTACAGTATTTAATATCATTGTAGTTTTGGGGGCTATAACGACATGCGTTTGTAAAATGTTAGAAATTTGTAGGTTTCTACGCCCAAAGTTGCTATTTTTTGATGCAAGTTTAGGATTTTATTTTTGAAGTCTTCTAATGATATTTTAAATAGTTGAGGTTTTAAGTATGTGCTTTTGTATTTTGTACTGCATTATGTTGAGTAACCAACTTTATAGTGTATAGTACAATATGCCCTACACTCCAAATAGTTGTAAGTATTAATACAAACTTACTCGTCTGCCAACCCACAACAGTTTGATAGTAGAGACCGCTAATAATTAAGATGATTGAACTAACAAGGGCGGTGTAATAAACAAGGTGCACATTATTGACACGCTGCCCCTCTATTGATTGGCGCATTTTACTATTTTTTATCCCATAAAATAAATAGCAATCCAATCCTAATAGCAACCAAGCGATGAGTCTTATCCATGTTTCTGCTTCTAAGTACAACATCATTAACAAACTCGATCCTATGCCCAATAAAGGTACCCAAGGCATAAACGGGGTTTTGAATTTTCTAGGTAAGTTAGGCTGTCGCTTTCTCAAAATAAGAACACCAATACACACAAGAATAAAAGCTAGTAGTGTACCAATGCTACACATATCACCTAAAACCTTTTGTGATAAGGTGCTCGATAGAATTGCTACAAGAACAAAGAAAAAGAATGTATTCTTAGCAGGCGTTTGAAAATTTTTATGGAGTGTGCCAAAAAATTTAGGCACCAGTCCGTCTTTGCTCATCGAATAGAAAACCCTTGTAATACCAATAAACTGTATCATCAAGACAGAAATATAGCCAAATATAATGCCAATGAGAATAGCATGAGCAAGCCAAGGATAAGATAAATGCATATTCCCCTGCACATCTATAACCCCCATTTTACTTACGGCAGTAGCCACTGGTGCAAGGTCATTCCCATCACTTTTTAGTAATTGATAGGGTACAACACCGAGTAAAACTGTACTAAAAGCAATGTAAATGAGTGTTACAATTAATAAGGATCCGATAATAGCTATGGGCATATTAATCTGTGGATTTTTTGCTTCTTGTGCCGTAGCACTGAGGGCATCAAATCCTAAATAGGCAAAGAAGATTATACCCGATGCCCTTATAATTCCACTCAATCCAAAATGTCCAAATGTCCCTGTGTTCTTAGGAATAAAAGGTGTAAGATTGCTCCAGTGAAAAAAGTGTAGTCCGGCAAAAATAAATGCAGCAATCACCAATAGTTTAATAGAAACAAAGACGATATTTCCCCAAGCCGATTCTTTATTGCCCCTGATGAGAATAAGCATAATAACAAACGAGATGAAGATAGCGGGGATGTTGATCAATCCCCCATCACTCATGCTGTAAGTAAGATTATCGGGGATGTGTATATTTTGTAATGATAGAAAATGTACAAAGTACCTACTCCAACTCGAGCTAACTGTTGCTGCCCCAAAGGCGTATTCTAAGCATAAGTCCCAACCAATAACCCAAGCGATCAGCTCCCCTAATGTAGCGTACGAATAAGTGTAAGCACTTCCTGCAATTGGTATGGTGCTCGATAATTCAGCATAACAAAGGGCAGAGAATAGACAAGCGAGTGAGGCAAAAATAAAAGAAATAATGATCGATGGGCCGGCATAATTGGCAGCTACTAAACCCGTAACAGAGAATAATCCTGCTCCAATGATGCCTCCTACGCCTAATACAAATAAGGAGAACAGCGACATGGATCGCTTCAGTGTTTGTTTAGAATTATCTTTACTTTCAAGAATGAGTGCATCTACTGATTTTCTAATAAATACGCTCATAAATCGTTAAGTAAATAAAATGACGGTATAAAAAATACAAATGCCTATTTAACAACTGTTTGCAATACTTCATTCATATTTCTTACTGCATCAGCACTTTTTTTGAAAGCCGTTGCTTCATCATTCGATAAAGGTATTTCAACTATTTTATCCCAGCCATTTCTTCCTAAAACAACGGGTACGCCCAAGCAAATATCTTTTTGACCAAATTCGCCATTTAATGATACGCAACAAGGTATTAATGATTTTGTATCTAAGGCGATAGCTTCTACTAAGGTTGATACAGCCGCGCCGGGTGCAGCCCATGCGGATGTGCCGAGTAATTTAGTAAGCGTAGCCCCGCCTACCATGGTATCATTAATAATTTGGGTTTGTTGTTCTGCTGATAAAAATTGGGTTACAGGGATACTATTCCAAGTAGCTAATCTGAGTAAAGGAATCATTGTGGTATCGCCGTGTCCGCCGATAACGATAGCGTTTAGGTCACGCGGATTGCATTGCAATCGTTGGCTTATTTGATATTTAAAACGACTACTATCTAATTGACCGCCCATACCAATAATTCTATTTTTAGGCAATTTAGTTTCGTGCAGGGCTAAATAAGCCATGGTATCCATTGGGTTAGATACGATAATGAAAATAGCATTAGGCGATTCTTTGAGGATGTTCAAACAAACACCTTTAACAATACCGGCGTTTGTTCCAATGAGTTCTTCTCTTGTCATTCCTGGTTTTCGAGGAATCCCGGAGGTTACAACAACAATATCACTATGAGCTGTAGCCTGAAAATTATTGGTTACGCCTGTTATACGGGTATTAAAACCATTTAAGTATGCCGTTTGCATAATATCTTGTGCTTTACCTTCAGATAAGCCTTCTTTTATATCTAGTAAAATAAGATCACTACATACATTTTTTTTAGCGATATTTTCTGCACAAGCTGCACCTACCGCACCAGCACCTACAATAGTAACTTTCATATAATATTTATTTTAAGGATTTTGAAATAATTATTCTTTAACAGTTTACGAAGTTAATATTTTAATTGGATTGGCGAAGCAAAAAAGGCTCTATGACGAAATGAGTGGGCTTAATAATGTTTAATGGTTCACTAATTGTGCCTTAAAACGATAATTTTTATTTTTCTTTTTTTGTCTTGATACAAAAGAAATAAACAAAGAAAAAATCAAGCATACAGAGTAAGGGCTTTTCTGCTATAGGCGACATGGCAATCAATATGAAATTTAGCTACATTATCTACTTATTTCGTCATAGAGCTGCATATACCCATTATTACATATCCGCCATAGAAAAAAATATTTCTTGTTACTAAAAAATAAAGATTAACCTAAAAAAAACTACCTTTGCAAAGCCTGCGAGAAAACTATTGCCTCCATTTTTTTATTGCGATATACTATGAATAAAATTACATTTTCAAAAGATTTTAATGCTATACTGGTATTATCAGATGGGATGTATTTTTTAGGCAAAGGTATAGGACAGAAGGGACAAGTGTCGATTGGGGAGATGTGTTTTAATACATCGCTCACTGGCTATCAAGAGATTTTGACGGATCCTTCCTATTATGGACAAATTATTAATTTCACTTTTCCGCATATTGGTAATGTAGGCACGAATCCTTCGGATATGGAGTCGGATAAAATTTATTGCTCTGGGTTAGTCTTAGGTAATGACATTACTGATTATTCTAATTACCGTGCCGTGCGGTCGCTCAATGATTTTTTATTAAAAAATAAAGTGGTTGGTATTGCGGGGATCGATACGCGCATGCTAACAAAATATCTCAGATTAAACGGACTTAAAAATGGACTACTGTATTACGGTAGCAATAAAGAGGTAGTTCATGTGAGCAAATTGGCACAACAAGCAGCTTCTGTACCAACCTTAGATGGTAGTGAACTGACACAGTTTGTTACAACTAAAAAAGCATACGATTACGAATATGGATTATTTTCGTTTAAAAAAAATGCGTATCCTACTATTCAACATAGAAAAAAAATAAAAGTAGCGGTTATTGATTTTGGTATTAAGCGTAATATTCTTAATCATTTAGTATCATTAGGATTTACCGTTAAAGTTTTTCCTTCAACGGATACATTTGAGAAAATAGAATCATGGGCGCCCCGAGCTTATTTTTTATCTAATGGACCGGGCGATCCATTTGCTACTTATGGTTATACAAAAAAGCTATTTGAAGGGATTGTTCAATCAGGGAAGCCAGTTTTTGGTATTTGTTTAGGGCATCAACTGTTATCGATAGTAGCTGGACTAAAAACAAAAAAAATGGAACAAGGGCACCGTGGGGTGAATCATCCTGTTAAAAATTTAGAAACCGGCTCAGTAGAAATAACCACACAAAATCATGGCTTTTGTGTAGCTAATGAGCAATTACCTGAAAATATTTGCATTACACATTTATCATTATTCGACAATACGATTGACGGCATGCGGTTCAAAAATAAACCTATTTTTGCGGTGCAGTACCACCCGGAGAGCTCAGCGGGTCCTCATGATAGCCAATATTTATTTGATCGTTTTTTTTCACTAGCAGAGAACTATCAATTACCCCATGCCTAAAAGAACAGATATACAGTCAGTTTTTGTTATTGGTGCTGGTCCGATTATTATTGGACAGGCTTGCGAATTTGATTATTCTGGTACGCAAGCGTGCAAGGCTTTAAAAGAGGAAGGGTATCGGGTTATACTTGTCAACTCGAATCCTGCCACAATCATGACGGATCCAGATATTGCAGATGCCACTTATATTGAGCCCTTATCGGTTGAGGTGTTAGAAAAAATTATTGAGAAAGAAAGACCGTCAGCTTTATTACCTACTGTTGGTGGGCAAACAGCATTGAATTTAGGTTTAGAATTAGAAAAATTAGGGATACTCAAGAAATACGGTGTTATCATGATTGGGGCCAATTCAAAGGCTATTGAAAAAGCTGAAAGTAGGCATTTGTTTAATCAAGCCATGCTTAAAATTGGCTTAGAAGTTCCTAAGAATAAAGTAGTTCAATCTCTTGCTACGGCTAAAAAATTTATGCAGCAAGTAGGATTACCTTTGGTTATTCGTCCTTCGCTTACTTTAGGCGGTACGGGTGGTGGAATTGCTTATACCCCGGTCGAGTTTGAACACATTGTAGCTTATGGCTTAGCCATGTCTCCTATTAATGAAGTGCTTATTGATGAATCTTTGGTGGGGTGGAAAGAATTTGAAATGGAGGTGGTTAGAGATAAGAAAGATAATGCCATTATTATTTGTTCGATTGAAAATATTGATCCAATGGGGGTGCATACCGGAGATAGCATAACAGTTGCACCGGCACTTACACTTACAGATAAAGAATATCAACGCATGCGGGACGCTTCCATTGCGGTACTTAGGGAAATTGGTGTTGAAACCGGCGGGTCTAATGTTCAATTTGCTATCAACCCTAAAGATGGGCGCATGGTGGTCATAGAAATGAACCCCCGTGTATCGCGTTCTTCTGCTTTAGCTTCTAAAGTTACGGGTTTTCCGATTGCTAAAATTGCTACTAAATTGGCTATTGGTTATTCACTTGATGAATTAGTCAATGACATCACTAAAACTACCCCGGCATCTTTTGAGCCGTCTATTGATTATGTTGTTGTTAAGATTCCCCGCTTTGCTTTTGAAAAATTTGGCATTAAAAATCAAGAGTTATCAACTTCTATGAAATCGGTTGGAGAAGTAATGGCTATGGGGCGTAGTTTTGCTGAATCTTTACAAAAAGCATTACGATCATTGGAAAATGGATTAACAGGATTAGATGAACAAATAATTCCTTTTGTAGCACCGAAGGCAACAAAACAAGCAAAAATTAAAGGTCTCAAAAAAGCACTGTCAAAACAATATCCCAATCGTTTGCTCTTAATTGCGGATGCACTTCGTTTGAAAATACCTGTAAAAGAAATTATTAGATTAACGCAGTTTGATAAGTGGTTTGTTGATCAAATAGCTAATTTGGTGGCGACAGAAGAATATCTCAAAAAAAACGGTTTGCCCAAAGATAAACATGGGTTATTCAAACTCAAAAACATGGGGTTTAGTGATGCACGAATAGCCAAGCTCACGAAAAAAAAAGAAGAGGATATTTTTAAACGCCGTCAAATACTTGGTATTAAGCCTATTTATAAAACAGTAGATACTTGTGCCGCTGAATTTGCATCCAGTACAGCTTACCTTTACTCTTCTTATACGCTTCAGAATTGTTCTCCAGAATTACAGCAACTTCAATGTGAGGCAAACCCTACTAAAAGAAAGAAAGTTATTATTATTGGTGGTGGTCCCAATAGAATAGGTCAAGGGATTGAATTTGATTATACTTGTGTGCATGCTGTTCAGACAATTAGAGAAAAGAATATCGAAGCCATTATGATTAATTGTAATCCTGAAACGGTGTCAACTGATTATGATACGGCTGATAAATTGTATTTTGAACCTTTAAGTCCTGAAGATGTTATTGCTATTTGTTTAAAAGAACAAGAGCAAGGAAATTTACTCGGCGTTATTGTTCAATTTGGTGGACAAACACCGCTGAAACTTGCCAAGCATCTTGTAAGACACCGTATTACAATTTTAGGAACGAGCTTTGATGATATGGATATTGCAGAGGATAGAGATCGGTTTAGCCATCTTATTACACAGCTACAATTAAAACAGGCAGAGCATACGATACAACATCATGTGGGTGCAATCAAAAAGGGGGTTGATAAATTAGGATTCCCAGTAGTCATTCGTCCTTCTAATGTGTTGGGCGGTCGTGCTATGGCTATTTTACACAATCAGGCGGAATTGTCATCTTATTTGATTGAAAATGAGGCGTTTATTTTAGATGGACCTATTTTAATTGATAAGTTTTTAGAAGATGCACAAGAGCTCGATGTTGATGCCGTTCGTGATATACACGGTAATGTTTTGGTAGCGGGCATTTTGGGTCATGTTGAGAAAGCCGGTATTCATTCGGGGGATTCCGCTTGTTGCACCCCATTTGATAGTTCGTCAAAAGACATTGAAAATAAAATCATTGCCACCACTAAGTTATTAGCAAACAGCTTACATGTTGTAGGGGCTATTAATATCCAATACGCTATTTACAAGGATGAAATTTATATCATTGAGGCTAATCCCCGTGCTTCGAGAACCGTACCTTTTATTTCAAAAGCATTAGGATATTCCGTGGCTAAGTTAGCAACCGAATGTATTTTGGGTGAGGAGCTAAGTATTAAAAACAATCATAGAAATAATCAATTTTACGCCTATAAAGAATGTGTTTTTCCATTCATGCGCTTTGCTAATGTTGATCTCATTTTAGGTCCTGAAATGAAATCTACTGGTGAGGTTATGGGTATTGATAAAAACAAACATTTAGCATTTGCTAAGAGCCAAATAGCCGCTTTTAATTTTCCTAAAAATAACAAGATTAAAAAAATTATTTTTATCCTTGATAAAAAAAATGCTAACCGCACTTTGTGTATCAATATCTTGAAATTCTTAAAAAACTTACAGATTGAAGTTTATACAATAGTAGAAAACAAACAACTGTTACAAGAGCATGGCTTAAATAATATTCATGTATTTAAAAAACCGGCTGACATTTATGATAAGAATAGTATTCATAAATTGATACAATCTAAAGATATTGAAGCGGCCTTTATTATTGGTGAGGACGATTATTTTACCAATAGTACAAAACCATTGCGACTCATGATTGCTTTGTCTAAAATACCTTATTCAACAACTTTAGAGTCAACTTTATCATTTTTACAAGCAATAGAAGTACTTGGCGAAACACCTATTTCAGTAAAAAGTTTGCAAGGGTGGAATGCTATGCTTTAAGCATTATTATGAGGCTAACGAGGTACAATATAAATTTGGATTGACAGAATTGGGGGATAGCTTTAAAATAGGATTTTTTTTGCGTTAGTGATTGTGAGGCGACGAAGTGCACTACTTTAAAAATATCAAAACATTACTATTTTAATTTTTGATATTTTTGCATATCTGCATTATAGCCATCAATGTCGCCTAATTTTTTTTTAGCATTTCCTCTGTTATTATATGCTTCTGCATAATCAGGTTTTAATTCTATTGCTGTACTGTAATCAGCAATCGCCCCTTTATAGTCTTGTAATTTTTTTTTACTAACCCCTCTGTTGCAATATGCATCTACGTCATCAGGGTTTAAACAAATCACTACGGTGTAATCCGCAATCGCTCCATCATAGTCGTGTAAATAATATCTAGCTAATCCTCTGTTTTTATATACTAATGCTTCATGAGGTCTTAATTCTATTGCTGTACTGTAATCCGCAATGGCTCCATCATAGTCGTGTAAATAATATCTAGCTAATCCTCTGTTGTTATAGGCTTCTGCGTCATCAGGTTTTAATGCTATTGCTTTACTATAATCAGCAATCGCCCCGTCATAGTCGTGTAAAGCAGATTTAGCATCTCCTCTGTTGTTATAGGCTTTTACTAAATAAGGGTTTAATTCTATTGCTTTGGTGAAATCTGCAATCGTGCCGTCATATTGGTGTAAAGTGGCTTTAGCTAATCCTCTGTTGTAATATGCTTCTACACAATCAGGCTTTAATTCTATTGCTTTGGTGAAATCTGCAATCGCTCCGTCATAGTCGTGTAAAGTAGCTTTAGTGCTTCCTCTGTTGCAATATGCTTCCCCACAATCAGGATTTAATTCGATTGCTTTGGTCAAATCAGCAATCGCCCCTTTATAGTCTTGTAATTCTTTTTTACTAACCCCTCTGTTGCAATATGCATCTACGTCATCAGGGTTTAAACGAATCACTACGGTGTAATCCGCAATTGCTCCATCATAGTCGTGTAAAGTATCTTTATTTATTCCTCTGTTGTTATAGGCTTCTGCGTAATCAGGTTTTAATTCTATTGCTTTGGTGAAATCTGCAATCGTGCTTTCATGATCGTTTAAATAATATTTAGCGTTTCCTCTCTTGTAATAGGCTTCTGCGTAATCAGGTTTTAATGCTATTGCTTTAGTATAATCCGCAATTGCTTCTTCATAGTCACCCAAATCAGCTTTACCTAATCCTCTGTTGTAATATGCGTCTGCATCATTAGGTTTTAATTCAGATGTGTCCATATTATTGGAATTGTTTTATAAAATATCTTCTGCAAAGATAAGAATTAAATTAACTTTTCTGTGTTAGTGATTGAAGGGGCGACGAAGACGAATACTATAAAAAGAGCAAAAATTACCTTGTTAATATTTGATATTCTTGGCTCTATGACGAAAATATAAATATAAAACAATGAAAAACAAATCAATGAGTTTAAGTTCTATTCTTACAAGAATCGAAAGTAAAAAAATACAGGAGCATCATTTACAAGAACTGGTAGTGACGGTAAAAAACCAATGGTGCCATGGCGGTAGGCTAACACATGGTAATTAGTGTTTAAATTGCGGACAGGCGATGGGTTGGTGGGTTAATGATCAGTGCAGTAATTCATGTGCTAGCGGTGAGCATACTTACGCAGTTGGGTTCTTTTGTTGTATAAGCTCAAGCAGTTGCATGTTTTAATTGTAAAGTTATTAAGCCATTTTTTTCGGTAGTTTTTTATGCTCTTTCGAAAAAGCGAATTACAATCCCGTAGGTAACAAACCCACCAAAACAACATTTTTGTTATTCTGCAAAAAAATAGCTTTGGAATTTTTTAACAAAAATTAAAACATACTTCTCTTACTACCTCAAAAAATGATTTAGCGAGTTTTAAAATAATTAACACCTATAATCTCCCATTATACAGCAAAAAAACATCAATCCTGTAGCTTCTGCAACATAAGCAGGAGCATCACATGTACTCGTGCATGAATCATTAACCCACGAACCATAGTATGCTCCTGAAGTAGCTTGACATGTTATGCAATAATTACCACCCTAGTGTATCCATCATGGCAAGACTGTATTTTGCCGTCTTTGCCTTTTCTAGTAAAAGATGCCCCCCTAATTTTTTTACTCTCTAATCTTGTTCTAATCTTGTTAATGAAGAACCTAAATTTAACGATTTTTGTTTCATGCTTTTATATTTTTTGTAAGCATACATCACTTAGACAAATAATTTTAATATTTGTTTAAAAAATCAAAACTATTTCTACTGTAGTAGATGATTAACTTGGGGTACAATGAAAGACTGAAGCTACACAACAAAAGAACCCCAAAATAGGAACTGAAACTGCGTAAGTAGCACCATCACAGGTATTCGTGCATGAATCATTAACAACAAGGCCACCAAGACCGATGCAATTTATACAGTAGTTACCTTTTTCTGGGTTGCCATTATGGCATAATTGGTCTTTACCATCGCTACCCATTCTTATAAATGATGCACCTCTAATTTCTTTACTTTCGGTTCTTGTAAGAGTAGAACCTAAACTCATTGATTTTTGTTTCATGTTTTTTCATTTTTCGCAAACTTACATCATTTAGACATAAAAAAATGTATTAATACTTATTTTATAATATGTATTAAAAAATTGAATTTTACAAGCATAAAAAAAGCCACTATATAAAACATAGTAGCCTTTAACCAAAACTAACTAATGAGTTGTACGCCTCGTTGAAATAAAATATCTCTGCATAAAACATAAAATCACAAAAGACGGGAAATAAAAAATTACAATAAGAGAAAAATAAGAGCGAATACTTTTACCATTGTACAAGCTAAAGTACTTATTTTCCGCCTTAGTGATTGCAGAGGCAACGAAGTTCTTACGCAGTAGGGATACTCCGCAAAGCACGACTCAAGATTGCGAGGGAAACACCCTAAAAATATTTTGATTTATCAAAAAAATACCTTGTGCAATTATTAACCGAGTTTTTGCAAACCTCTTTAATTTTTTATTAGCATACAAGAATTGTCTAATGTCCCAAAGATAAAATAATATGCAAAAGCTACTTTACTTTCTTCTATTTCTTTTATTATTCAGTTGTACTAAAAAAGTTGAGAACTCCCCAAATGATACTTCTTTGAATTCTGCTACAACTGTTGATACACCGCTGGTTCCTATCCTATTTAGTCCTTTATTTCCTCCTATTGATGGCACCTTAAATGGCATAGCATTGGGATATCATGGGGAATTTTCCTCTACAACTGACGGGGGGAAACTTGGGGACCTTATGAAACTATTTCAGGAATGAATAGTATAACATCCGTAGCATTTAGTTCAGCGATTAACGGCGTGATGGTTGGGAATAATGGGCAATTTTCCACTACAACGAACGGTGGTTAAACATGGTCACCTGCTCAAGCATTTACTACCGTATTCAATATTAATTACATTGCCTTCGCCAAGTAAATTTATATTATTTCTTGATTAATCTCTTTTTTTACAAAGCATAAAAAAAGCCACCGTTTAGGTAGCTTTTTTATTTTTTTTAACCTCTTACCCATGCATTTTTTATGGTACTGTAATATACACAAGCCGCGCTTGGTGTTTGGTTATAAGAGCAACCAGGACTATCTGTGCCATTAGCAGCCATGTCACATCCATATATCTTCTGTCCATCCCAAAGTGTATATTCTTTATCATGGTTGCAACATCTTGCTCCCCCATCTCCTAGAGCACAAGACTTTCCACCGTACCATACGCAATCCGAAGAACATTTAAGTCCGCCGGACAATTTCTTTAATTCACTACTTTTTAATTCAACTCTGTTTAGTAAAGTACCCATTTTTTGTAATCTTTGCTTCATACTTTTAAAAAAAATTTAATGGTGAAAAATAAATATGTACTAAGTAACGTTATTTTGATGAAAATCTAACCTAAATAAAAGTTAAATAAAAGTTAAATAAATACGGCAAAAATACTATGGGGGATTTATAAAGTTTAACAATTTGATTTTCAATTAATTGTAATATATTTGTGGCATAAAAACAAGAGATATATCTCACAAAAATTTAAAGATAGTGGTGATAGAGTTTTTTTTTGACAATGATTTGCAACTAAAAAGTTAATCTATTACACAGACAGCCAAACAAGCAATAAAAATAGGGTTTAACCGTACAACTAAGTAAAGTAGCCTCAAGTGAGCCCTATTTCAACAATACTTTTGAAAAGTCATGGTTAATTGATAACTTCGCATACGCAATCTTCGCTTCTTTATTAAAATAGTGCTCCATGAAAAAATTATTGTTCCTTTTTATCTTGAATATTTTTATTTTTTTTATTACGCCACTAAGTTGGGCTAATACGCATGACCAAATAACTGATAGTACTATTCAATTAATATCACCCATTTTACCGTTCAACCCTAAAATTATTTCTGGCAAACTATCCAATGGTCTGCAATATTATATTTTAAAAAACAGCTATCCTAAAAATAGAGTTGAATTAAGATTGGTAGTAAAGGCAGGTTCTATTCTTGAGCACGATGATCAATTGGGCGTTGCACATATTGTAGAACATTTAGCTTTTAATGGTACTGAGCATTTTAAAAAGCAACAAATAGTTGACTTTTTAGAAAGAAATGGGGTTAATTTTGGTGCAGACCTCAATGCCTACACCTCATTTGACGAAACAGTATATGAATTACAAATTCCTACCGACAACAAAACTTTATTAGATACATCTTTACAAATATTAGAAGATTGGGCACACGGACAAATTTTTGATACGGCAGAACTCAGCAAGGAAAGAAAAGTTGTTTTAGAGGAGTGGCGTTTAGGACGAAATGTTGACGCACGGGTACGCGATAAATTCTTACCTATATTACTACAAGGCTCACAGTACGCTAAGCGTTTGCCAATAGGAACGCCCGAGTCTATTCAGCATACGCCAATAGAAAAAATAAAAGATTTTTATAAAAACTGGTATCGACCGGATTTAGAAGCGGTGATCGTAGTAGGTGATATTAATGTTGATACGGTGCAAAAAAAAATTACAACTCTGTTTAACAAACTCAAAAATCCGCTCAAGGAGCTACCTAAATTAGATTTTTCTGTTCCTGCCCATTCAGGCACGCGTGTGAGCGTTGTTACCGATTCAGAGCAGACATATAATGTTATTGAGGTATTTTATAAATTACCTAAAATACCGGAACCACTTACCGATACAGCCTATCGGGCTTCTATTGTTCGGAATCTTTTTAATACAATGATAACTGGACGCTTTCAAGATTTACAGCAAAATCCTGATGCTCCGTTTGTTTTTGCAGGTTGTAACTATGATAGACTATTGGGTGATAATGATGCCCTTGTTTTTACGATCGTAGCAAAATCATCTAAGAACTTAATACCTTCCTTAGATACCGTTACCAAAGAAGTGGATCGCTTGATGGACTATGGTTTTTCAGAACCCGAGTTAACACGAGCCAAGGCAAGTTTGATGGCTAATATTGAACAATCCTATAAAGAGCAGAATAAAACGCCATCGGTTAGTTTAGTGCAAGAGTTAATCCGTCATTTCTTAGTCAATGAAGCCGTGCCCGGTGTTGATTATGAGTATCATCTATATCAAAAATATTTACCAACAATTACAATTGATAATGCCAATAAATTATTGGCATCATGGATTAGACCGTTCAATAGGGTTGTGGTTGTATTAGCACCCGCCAGTGAGACTAATAACTTACCCGATTCATCAACTATTATGATTCATTTGGACTCCGTTTATAGAAATTTAGGATACTATAACGATAATACCCCCAACGGTCCTATTTTGCCACAACAGCCTACGCCGGGAAGTATTACAGCAGAAAAAAAATATAAGGATATTGGGGTTACTGTATTAACTTTATCGAATGGTGCAGAAGTTGTTTTGAAACCCACCAATTTTAAAAATGATGAGATTTTAATTTCTGCAATTGCACCGGGGGGCACCTCTCTATCAGATACACAAAATTATATATCAGCAAATTTCTCAGATAATATTGTTGCCCAAAGTGGTGTAGGTAGATTAGACTATGGGCAGTTGTTGAAAAAATTGGCAGGAAAAAATCTGGCGGTTACACCGTATATTGAATCTTATCAAAAGGGTATTTTAGCGAGTAGTTCCGTGACCGATCTACAAACAACTTTTCAATTGATTACGGCGTATTTTGTTGACCCTAGAAAAGATGTTAAAGGTTTCGCCATTGTGCACCAACAATTAGCGACCGATTTAGTCAATCGTTCAAAAGATCCAGCCGCCTCATTTGATGACTCTATTCAATACGCGATGGGTAACTATAATTTTAGAACAAAACCCTTTACTATTGATAGACTACCAGAATTAAATTTTGATCGAGCGTATGAATTCTATAAAAAACAGTTTTCGGATGCCGGTAATTTTATTTTTACAATAGTAGGTAATTTTAATATCGATTCTATTAAACCGTTTGTTAAGCAATATCTTGCATCGCTACCAAGTACACCTAAGCATCTTTTATGGCACGATAATGGTATTCGCCCACCAACGGGGGATGTTAATAAAATTTTTTATTCAGGTAAGGAAAAAAGAACATCGGTTAGAATTATTTATTCGGGCATGGCACCTTATACCCCTACTACTAAATTAGGCATAATTGAATTATGTGAAGGGCTTTCTATTCAACTAAGAGATGTGCTTCGTGAAGAACAAGGTGGCGTTTACGGTGTTTCTGTATATGGTAATTATAGTCATATTCCGGCTAATTTGTATAACATTACTATTTCTTTTGTGTGTGCTCCTGAAAATTATAATAATTTGTTAAATCTAACCTATAAAATGGTGGACTCGGTAAAAACACATGGCTTAGATTCAGTAGTTATTGGAAAAGTAAAAGCCGAGGCTTTGCGTAATATAGAAACCCAATTGGCAACCAATGCGTTTTGGCGAGCACAACTGCAAGAACGCAGTTATTTTAGAGATAATCTATTAAATATCAATAAAATTAAAAAAGATTATAGTTTTATTCAGGTTGCCAATTCTAAAAAAATGGCTGATCAATATTTTAATAAGAATCGAGCTACTTTTATTTTACTCCCCAATAGCTATAAAAAATAAGTCTGTTTTATTTTTTTAATAATGATAAGCTGTATGAATGATTATAAACCATTTACAGATGAATATTACTTAAATAAAGCATGCTGGTTGGCCGGAATGACAAAAGGACAAACAAATCCTAATCCTTCAGTTGGGGCACTCGTTGTTAAGGATAATCAAATTGTTGGTATGGGAACCCATCTTCAAGCGGGCGGGCATCATGCCGAAATTTATGCACTGAATATGGCTGCATCAAGAGCACAAAACGCTGTTTTGTATGTTAGCTTAGAGCCATGTTCGCATCAAGGTAAAACACCGCCTTGTGTTCATGCTATTATAGTGGCAGGAATTAAAAAAGTGGTTGTAGCTACGCTTGATCCTAATCCTTTGGTATCAGGGAAGGGATTAGCTATACTTCAACAAGCAGGTATCGAAACAATTTTATTGCCTATTCCCCATGAAGATATTGATGGTCAGGTACTCAATCAATCGTTTAACTACCACATTGTTCAGCAAAAACCTTTTGTAACTTTAAAAGTTGCTATAAGTTTAGATGGCAAAATAGTTGGAGCAGATGGTAATTCAAAATGGCTATCTAACGATGAGGCAAGAGCTGATGCACATCAATATAGACATCAACATACCGCTATCTTAGTTGGGGTAGAAACAATTATCAAAGATAACCCATCGTTAACAACACGATTGCCAACAGGGAAAGGACGAAATCCTATTCGGCTTATTTTGGATACACATCTCCGCACTCCTTTGTCGTCTCAAGTATTAACGGATTCACAAGCATCAACATGGATTATTGTTGGAAAAGGTGTCCCAGCACATAAAATATCGTCCTATCAAAGTACCCTGGTTACTGTAATGGTTATGGATACTGATAATATTGAACTTGATAATTTACTCGTGCTACTATACAAAAAGGGTATCGACTCTATTTTGGTTGAAGGCGGTGCGCGTGTTCTTTCTTCTTTTATTAAAAATAAAGTCTATAATCAGCTTGTATTGTACATATCTCCTTGTTTGATTGGGGGGGCGATTACCAAGGCACTTCCCTTTTTTCAAGATGAAACAATACAGAAATTTGATCAGCGCATGCTATTGCGAACAAGAAAGATTACTCGGTTGCAGGATAATATTAAGATTACATTAACCCCATAAATAAAATATATCATTATGTTTACAGGTATCATCCAAGACACTACAGTCATTACCAACATTGTAAAGAACAAACAATCCATGTATTTGGAAGTTGCGAAACCTAAAACATTATCAAAAGTTCAATTAGGCGATAGTATTGCTTTAGATGGCGTTTGTTTAACAGTTGTTAAAAACCAGAATAACAAATTGGGATTTGATATATCTGAAGAAACATTAAGATGTACTACTTTAGGAAGTTTAGAAAAAAAAACTATTCTCAATATAGAAACTGCTTTGCGAGCCGATAGCCAACTTGGCGGACATTTTGTTTTAGGGCATGTTGATGGCGTGGGCAAGATCGTTAGCTTAAAGCCATCTGCTAAGGAAAAAGGATTTATAGATTATGTTGTTGAATTACCTAAAAATTTATCAAAATACTGTTTCAAGAAAGGTTCTATTGCTATTGATGGTATTAGTTTAACGATTGCAACTATAAAAAAAAATAAAATATCAATAGCCATTATTCCGCATACCTACAAAATTACAAAACTACACCAGTGTAAACCTAATCACCAAGTAAATATTGAATGTGATATGCTCGTCAAATATGTGCATAAAATTACTAAAAGATAGTAATGACGCCGCATTTGTCGTTTTTATAGGGATTGACAATGCAAACAACCATTGTGTTGTGAAAATATAATTTTTACCTTATTGTAAATTAACATCTAAAAAACCGCATCAAAAAGATTACTTTTGCTTTTATTCATTTACTTATTAAAGTTATTTTTATGGAACAGTACGCTGCAATAATTGAGCTTGTTTGGCAAGATAGAGCGTTACTCAAAAAAGAGGCACAATACGAGGATGCTGTTAAGCACATTGTTGATTTGTTAGACAAGGGTCAGATACGAGTTTGTGAAAAAAAAGATGGCGTATGGCTTGTTCATGAATGGGTAAAAAAAGCGGTATTATTATATTTTTCGATCGCTAAAATGGAGCTTATAGATACCCCTCCCTTTCAGTATTTTGATAAAATACCTGTTAAGAATAAAAATTTAGATAAACTAGGTATAAGAGTTGTTCCGCCTGCGGTCGCTCGGTATGGTTCTTATTTGGCACCACAAGTAATTTTAATGCCGAGCTATGTTAATATTGGGGCTTATGTTGATGAAGGGACGATGGTGGACACATGGGCTACCATTGGCAGTTGTGCACAAATTGGTAAACGCGTGCACATTAGTGGTGGGGTGGGTATTGGTGGGGTATTAGAACCTGTGCAAAATAGACCGGTTATTATTGAAGATGGTTGCTTTATTGGCAGTCGCTGTATCCTTGTAGAAGGGGTTGTTGTAGAACAAGAATCTGTTGTAGGTGCGGGCGTTGTTGTTACTGGATCTACCAAAATTATAGATGTATCTACTAAAGAACGAAAAGAATATCAAGGATATATACCTGCTCGTAGCGTTGTTATTCCTGGAACGATACCAAAAGAGTTTCCTGCTGGTGTTTACCAAGTTCCCTGTGCGTTTATTATCGGGAAACGAAAGCATAGTACAGATATGAAAACAAGTTTAAACGATGCCCTGCGGGATTTTAATATTGCCGGATAAGGATAAAATGGTATAATGGACAAAAAGTAGGCTGTTTTTTATATGGCATAGAATACCCTTATTTAGCGTTTAAAGGCTTTTTTAAGCATTTTTTTGTAGTCTCTGGATAGAGGGAGAGGGGCGGGGCTCACTCGGCGTGTTTTGTTAGCTAGAGGCTTTTAATTCACTTTTTTTTAAGGATCGTAAAAAAGCCACCGAAAAAGTGGCCTTTTTATTTTAAACATAGGTTATTTATCTAAATTGAGCAACTACAACACTCCCATATATCTGCACTACAACAACAATAACCCGCAGCACAATCAGAAGAGCTACAACCAGCTGATACTTCCAATTTTTTTCCGTTTTTAAAAACATAGGTGCCACCGTTAATTTTTTTAATTTCAGTTCTTTTAAGAGAAGAACCTAAAAACATTGATTTTTTTTTCATGATTTTTTTTTTTGAAGTTAAAATATAAAATCCTGTCGGTTAGACAAACAAATTGAGGATAGGTTAAAAAAATAGTTGAAATTATTGGCATTACTAAGTTTCGTGTGAGAAAGCATGCAAAGTTACAAAAAAAAAGGAA
>JASGCP010000075.1 GCA_030053995.1 Phycisphaerales bacterium | reverse complement strand
AATTTATGGGTATATTTAGGCACTCTTTTTTTACTTTAAAATTTACATTTTACAGTCTTACTCCCCACAAAATAAACTTGACCCCATTATTTAGTCCCTATTTGTATATCGTTCCCATTATTTTTCTTAATAATTTCTTGGGCGAGATTAATATAGTTAATAGTACCTTTACTTTCTTCATCATACAAAATAATTGGTTTACCAAAGCTAGGGGCTTCGCTGAGTTTTGTATTACGATGAATGATAGTATCAAAAACAGTATTGTGAAAATGTTTGCGCACTTCCGCTACTACTTGGTTACAAAGTCTTAATTGCCCATTGTACATAGTCATTAAAATACCTTCTACGGTTAGCGATGGATTTAAACGACTTTGAATAATTTTGATCGTATTAATTAATTTGCCTAACCCTTCTAAAGCAAAAAACTCTGTTTGAACCGGTATAATAACACTATCAGCAGCAACAAGTGCATTGACAGTAATAAGCCCCAAAGACGGCGAGCAATCTATTAAAATGTAATCATATTCGGCTTTAAGTGGGGACAGTATATTCTTTAATATTGACTCTCGTTCGTCAAAGTTAATAAACTCTAATTCAGCACCTACCAAATTAATATTAGCGGGCAAAATAGATAAATTAGGGATTGAAGTAGGAATAATAACATTTTGCGGTTTAATAATATGAGCGTTAGGATTTCCTAAGGCTTCCAAATAACTTGTAATACAAGTGTATAAATCCCCTTTAGGATTTTCCAAGTCTAATCCAAAACCAGAAGTGCTGTTTCCTTGTGGGTCAGCATCAATCAAGAGTGTTTTTTTTTCCAAGACCCCTAAACTCGCTGATAAATTAATACTGGTTGTTGTTTTACCTACACCACCTTTTTGATTTGCTATTGCAATGATTTTCCCCATTGTTACTTACTTATATGATTGTTTTTTTGATAAGGAAAAATGCTATAATTGAATTGTTTCGCCAATACAAGGTAATAAAATTTCAATACCTGCCTTAGAACATATAGATTTACAATGCTCTTTATTAATTTTAATAAAGTCCCAGGTATCAAAATGTACACCAATAATTTTTTTTGTTTTTATAGTTTTTGCAACCTCAATCGCATCGTCAATATCCATCGTAAAAACCCCGCCAATAGGTAGTACGGTAAAATCAATTTGAGAACTATACTTAGGAATCAACGACATCTCGACCGTATAGGCTGTATCACCTGAGTAATAAAAGTTTTTGTCCGCCGTATTAAAAACAAATCCAACGGGAACGCCCGCATAAGAGCCGTCTAAAAATGAACTACTGTGCACCGCCGTAACAACCTTTACTGTTCCAAATTCAAAACTTAATTTTCCACCAACATTCATCGCTAATGTCTTTGTATATCCTTGAGCATGTAACCATTGTTGAACTTCAAAGATACAAACGATCACGGCTTGTGTATTTTGAGCAATTTCTAAAACATCAGCCAGATGATCGTAATGACCATGCGAAATGAAAATATAATCAGCTTTAATTTTAGATATATCAATTATACCTTTAGTAAGATCATTGGGCTTAATAAAAGGATCAAATAAAATATGCTTTTTTAATAGTTCTATTGAAAAACAAGAATGACCGAAGTACGAGTATATCATTATTATTTATTAAATATTTAATATAACAAAAACGAATTAATTATTTCAAACGAAGGTAGTAACAATTATTGAATATTGTAGCCCTTTGCTTTCAAATTTTGGGCTCTATGACAAAAAGAGTGGGTAAAATGTTAGAAGTTAGTTAGTCTTTAAAATGATAGGGAGCTTTGCAAAACTTCCCTTTTATTTTTCAAATATGGTGGGGTGTATTTTTCGGACAGGTAGCTAAGATATAATTTAGTAGTTGAAAAGGAACAGTTTTGAGTAAAAAAATTAACGGTTAAAAAACTTACAGAAAAGGGGGAAAGAAAAAATAAAGAATATGAAAAATTTTGGGGAGTGTAAAAAGCCACCATTTCGGTGGCTTTTTTATGCTTATTTTTTATAGTCGAGTCTCTAACTTTTATTAAAACTCTCTGTCTAAATGATATAACTTTGCAAAAAAATACAAATATGAAACAAAAATTGTTAAACTTAGGGTCTTCATTAACAAGAACTGAAATTAAAAAAGTTAATGGTGGAAAAAAAGGAAATTTAGGATTATGCCATGATCGAATAGATGGGCTATATAATAAATGTGTTAATAATAGTTGTTACTCTCGTGGTAGCGGTGCTTGTGATCCTAACAACGAATTTGTCTGTGAGGCTGATTCAATAGATTATTGTTGTTGTGATAAATGTGTAAGGTATTGTTCTAATGATGGTGACTGTGATATTCATAGTTAAAAAATAAAAAGGGCAGAAAAATAAATAAGTGATATTTTTTATATACTCTGCACCAATACTATTAAATTTCTACACCTATTAACTTTGATTTAACAAGTTTTTTTATATGATAATCAATTAGTTGCAACTTTTTAGGGGTGGAACAATACTAAACAGAGTTTTAAAAGAACAACAAACAGAAAGGCTCTACTTTTTTACTTTTTTTTTAAAAATAATGGGTATAATGCAGTCAACACAACAAAGATGGGAGGGAAACAAAAACAAGAGATCACACCGTGCGCCGATTTTTTATTTTTGAAAATGGGATATAAATGTATGGTGCATAATGCCATTTTTAAGCGTTTTAAGGCTATTCTAAGCGTTTATTGTTGGTAGGATAGCAAAAAAAAAGGTTGTTTTGGTGCATTTTGTTCACTGTGGGCTTTTAATTCGCTTTTTTAATAGAGCATAAAAAAGCCACCTAATAATTTGGTATTTTATAAGGTCATTTTTCTTTCTTTTGTCTTGATATAAAAGGAAGAAACAAAGAAAAAATTAAGCCTGTAGAGTAAGGGGAATTTTGGCTATAGTCTCAATGGCAATTAATATAGAATTGAGCTAATTTACCTACGCTTTTGTCATAGAACCGAGCAAATCAACTTGTAACAAATTGATTTAAAGTTGATAGATATTGGCACCCTTTTGATTTTTTCTTTCGAAGATTGACTACTAAGTAGTTGACTGTTTGCTCAACATGTTCGTAATCTTCTTTTGACGGCACATTTTTGATGGTAGTAGATGGCGGTGATGCAACTTGCATTTGCCAGTGTTTGATGTCTTCTAATTTTTGCTTAATCGTGTCTATATGACGGGTGTGTTTAAAATGGTTTAACCAGTCAATGAATTCCTGATAGTAGTGGGTTATTATTTTTTTTGCTTCAGGGATTTCTAATTTTCGTTTATCAATTGTCTGATTGAGTATAACCGATACCTCATCAACATTAGCTATTTCAATATTCTTATTTTTTTTTATGGCAGGATCAACATTAAGGGGAATGGATAGGTCTAATATTATTTTTGGCGTGCTTGTATTTTTAAAAAATGTTGGCACAATTGTGTAGTGTGGGGCATGGGTGCACACAATAATTACTGTAGAAGTTTGGGCTACTTCTTCTATTTGTGCATAAGGTATGTATGATAAATTTAATGACGCCGCCAAGGATTGTGCTTTATCAATATTTCTATTAGCTATTGTAATATTACTGGTACCAAAATAATGTTGAATATTTTTGATGACGCTTTTGCCAAATTTACCAGTTCCAACGAGTAAAATGGGATCAGTTGGCTTTATATTTTTATTCTTTAGCCATTCGATAGCAGCATAAGAAACCGAGACTGTTCCTGAGCTAATTTTTGTTTTTGTTCTTACCTCTTTAGCTGCTTGTAATACTAATGAACAAGTTCGTTGAAAAACAGCCCCTAAAGTGTTACATTTTTGAGCTAAAAGATAGGCTTTTTTAAATTGCCCTAAAATTTCATAGTCACCCAGAATTTGAGACTGTAAGCCGGCAACAACTTCAAAAAGATAGTGTAAGGCGGGTGCACCTTTTTTAGTAAAACCAATAGTTGTAAATAACTCCGATGAACCTTTCGTGTAAGAGATGAGTAAATTTATTAATGTTTCTGGGCTATGCGTATAGGAGTAAATTTCGGTGCGACAACAAGTAGAGAGTATCAGTATATCTTTAATACCATGTGCTTGAAAGTATTGTTGAATATCCGCACAAGTATCTTCACTGAGCGAAAATAAACTTCGATCATTGGTATTTGCTTTTCTATAATTAACACCAACAACACAAAAAGTAGAAACAATATATTCCGGCAAATACGCAACAAGTGTATTTGATGCAATTTCGGTTTGATATTTTCTATTGACTACATCAGATATAAACATGTTTCTTAATCAAATGGGCGATTTATGTAACCGCATTTATACAAATTATTTAAAGGGGAATGGCTGAAATACAAACTATTTATAAATAATCAACAAAAAAAATTACCTTCACAAGATTATATCCTAATAGAGCAAAAAATGGAATAAAACGAGTACGCAAGTTATTCATTTGTATCCCTTTTTTTGTCATAAAATTGTCAATTTATTAAAACGCCGTTAGTATGTCGCAAGTTTATCTTTTAATGAATTTAGGAACGCCCGATAGTCCTAATGTTAGTGATGTTTCTACTTATTTAGATGAATTTTTAATGGATGAAAGGGTTTTAGGTTTACCTAATTGGTTGCGGTCGATTATTGTTCGTAGTTTTATTGTTCCTCGTAGGGCACCTAAAAGTGCAGCTAAATACGGTAAAATATGGCAAGCCGAAGGCTCTCCTATAAAAATATACACGCAAAAAATTGTAGAAAAGATTAAAGAAAGAAATAAGTTACATCATGTTTATTATTGTATGCGATACGGTAATCCTAGTGTGCGTAGCGTTATGCAAGAGATACATGAAAGAATAATTGATATTCATCGTATCATTGTTTTACCACTCTATCCTCATTATGCCATGAGTAGTTATGAAACGGCCGTTGAACAAGTTAAATTAGTTCATAAAGAGTTAAAGTGTACCAGTTTAATGGATTTTGTAAATCCTTTTTACAATCAGCCATTGTATATTGAAGCATTATCCAACACCATCAAGCCATATATTGAAGAGCCATTTGACCATCTTTTATTTAGTTATCATGGTCTTCCTGAAAGTCACATCAAATCGTCTGACTGCACGCAAAATACTTGTTTAATAAAAAAAGATTGCTGTTTATCCCCTTCCCCAGCACATAAATTTTGTTATAAGCACCAAATTGTTACCACTACAAATTTAGTGGCTCAACAGCTCGGGATTGCAGAAAATAAATTTAGCTATTCTTTTCAGAGTAGATTAGGTTTCAACAAATGGCTAAAACCTTTTACAACAGAACAACTAAAAAATTTTCCTAAAAATGGCGTAAGGAAATTATTAGTCGTTTGCCCTGCTTTTGTAAGTGATTGTTTAGAAACCTTAGAAGAAATTAATATTGAGGGCAGGAAAATATTTTTAGATAATGGGGGCGAATCCTTTACTTATATTCCTTGTTTAAATCTTAATGAGCAGTGGATTGATTGTATAGAAAAAATCTTCATACACGAAAGTGAAAAGTTAAACAAAATTCGTTTCTCAGCTATGAATGAGTTTTTGCCAACAGAACCTTTGTAATCAATTTGCATATTGCTCTATCTGTGCTTTTTTTGTAATATCATCACACAAGAACAGGATTGCCATATGAAATAGCTTGTTAGTTTCTACAATAAAATAAATTGGCTGAATAGTAGGTAACCTATTATTTTTTATTTATAAGCATTCAACATCGAATAGATTTTGTTTAATGCTATCTTTTGGATAGCATAAATTCCATGTTTTTCCATTGTCAATTGTGCGTAGTATCGTACCATTATTACCAACGATAATACCAACATTATTAACATGATCAAAGATTACATCGTTTAGGTTTTGTGTGTATGCGTTGTGTATATTGTTCCAAGTAACACCAGCATCGGTTGACATCAATATTGTTGATGAATCGCCAACTGCTATAACGGTAGTGTCATTAACATAAGTAATACCATGTAATGGTTTGGTATTGCTATTTATTTGGCTTGGCAACCACGATACACCAGCATTGGTACTATAAAAAATAGCACCTGATAGCGAAGATATAATGCCCCAATTATTGCTATTAAAATCAATATCGCTGAGGTCATCCATTTTCAGTGGGACCGATAAGGGTACTGGTGACCATATATTCCCTGCGTCGGTGCTTCTTAAAATGGTTCCATTATGTCCCACCGCTATAACGGTATCACTTTCATTCATGAATCGAACATTTTCAAGTATTGCCGATGTGCCTGATGGGATAACACGCCAAGAGTCACCGCCATTAATGCTTTTAACGATTGCACCTTTTTCGCCTACTGCCAAAGCAATTAAATTATTATCGAAATCAATAGAATACAAGACTGCATTAACGCCCGAAGAAGTACTATTCCAACTTTTACCGCCATCATCAGTTTTTAAAATAATTCCTTTGTCTCCTATGGCTAGTCCTACGCTATCGTTAGAAAATTGAAGACTGTTTAAATCCTTAACGATAGGGTTAGATGATAAATCAGATAAGGATGTCCAAGTTTTTCCTGAATCTTCTGAGTTTAAAATAATTCCGTTCGCACCAACAATAACAAAATTATTTTGTTTGTAACTAATTGGTATTTCTATTTCACTATCGTTTTCATTTTGATTAATGTCACAAGATGTTAGTATAAAAATAAGCAAAAGCAATTTTATATATCTCATTAGGACAACATTTAGAATTAAAAGTTTAAACAGATGCGAAGTTATCCTATTTTTTTCTTTTTTTCTTAAAAAAGGATTGTAATAATTCTTTAGACGGTTCTGCTAAAATTCCTGATGTTATGGTTGTTTTAGGGTGGAGTGGATATACCTTTATGCCATTATTTTTATAAAATGATAATCCCCCATTTTTAATATCTTCGGCACCAAAAACAACACGCTTGAGTTTACTCCAATAGCACGCACCGCAACACATCAAACAGGGTTCTAAGGTTGTGTATAAGGTAGCTGTTGTCAGATATTTATTATTGAGTTTATCCATAGCTTGTGTTAGTGCTAATAATTCTGCGTGTGCATGTGCGTGTTGTAATTGCTCTACTGCATTATGGGCACTGGCTAGTACTTCATTATTAACAACTATAACACACCCTACTGGTATTTCATCTTTGATAGATGCCAAAGATGCTTGTTGTAAAGCGAGTCCCATAAAGTATTGATCTTCAGCTTCCCAATGATTGATCTGATTCATATTAACTTGTTGGGTGGATCAAGAGTAAAAACCATTAACTTGTACCGGCGTGCTGGGTGCTTTATGGTATCAAGGTGTACCCCAGCGTTCTTGTAAAAATTTAGTGATTTCTTTTTCTTTTGCATTGTTACCTGGTTCATAAAAAATAGTATCTCTAATTGATTCGGGCAGGTAATCCTGTTTACTAAAATTATTATTATAATTATGACTGTACTGATATCCTTTGCCATAATTAAGGTCTTTCATCAGTTGTGTTGGGGCATTACGAATATGCAAAGGAACGGATAAATTGCGACCATTTTTTTGCACCGTATCAAGTGCTTTTTCAATTGCTTTGTAAGCACTATTACTTTTTGCAGCCGTAGCTAAATAGAGTGCACATTGTGATAATATAATTCTTGCTTCAGGGTATCCTATTTTATTAACCGAGTCAAAACAGGTGTTGGCTATTAAAAGAGCATTGGGATTTGCCAAACCGATATCTTCAGCCGCAAAGATAATCATGCGTCGGGCAATAAAAGCAACATCTTCGCCACCATCAATCATGCGTGCCAACCAATAAACTGTTGCTTGCGGATCACTACCGCGCATGCTTTTAATAAATGCTGAAATAATGTCATAATGTTGCTCACCATTTTTATCATATACCGCCACATTGGTATGAATAGCTTCCTGAACAATGCTATCAGTTATATGTACTGGTTTTTTGTTTGTTTGGGCAATATAGGCGGTAGCTATTTCTAATATATTTAATAGTTTTCGTGCATCGCCACCGGACAATGCTAAGAGTGCCTGTGTTTCTTTGATAACAACACCGTTATGTTTAAGAAATTCATCTGTTTCTACGGCTCGTTCTGCTAATGTTATTAGTTCCGTATTAGTTAAAGTATTTAACACAAAAACTTGACAGCGACTCAATAGGGCTTTATTGAGTTCAAATGATGGATTTTCGGTAGTAGCACCGATAAGTGTTACCACGCCTTTTTCTACAATGTGTAGTAAATTATCCTGCTGCCCTTTGTTAAAGCGATGGATTTCATCAATAAACAAAATTGGATTTTTTTCGTGGCTAGCTTGTTCAACGATTTCGCGAATATCTTTTACCCCGTTTTGTGTAGCATTTAATATGAACAATTTGGTAGCTAATTCCTGAGCAACAATGTTGGCGAGTGTTGTTTTGCCAACACCGGGCGGACCCCAAAAAATGATCGAAGGAATTTTACCTGTTTGGATAAGTTTTGTTAATATGCCTTGTGGTCCTATCAAATGATCATTACCTACCATTTTTGATAGTACATTTGGTCGCTGTCTTTCGGCAATAGGGACTAACATAGTCATGATGATAATATCGAATTTTCAATTTCTCAAAGTACATCATCCTGAAAACAATAAGCAAGATATAACAACAGCTATTATTCTATACATTAAATCTAAAATGCATGATATCGCCGTCTTGCACGAGATACTCTTTACCTTCTATCCGCATTTTTCCGGCTTCTTTACAGGCCAGTTCACTGCCCAGTGCAATAAAATCTTTATAAGCAATGACTTCTGATTTAATAAAACCTTTTTCAAAATCAGTATGAATAACACCGGCGGCTTGTGGTGCTTTACATCCTTTAGGGATTGTCCAAGCTCGTACTTCTTGCACTCCGGCGGTAAAATAAGTATCCAACTGCAACAAATTATAAGCACCTCTAATTAGTCTATTTAAGGCGGGCTCTTTCATTTGGTATTCTTCCATAAACATTTTTTTATCATCAGGATTATCCATTTTAGCAATTTGAGCTTCTATGGAATTACTCATAATAATAACTTCTGATTTTTCTTGGGCAACGTGTTGTGCTAGTTGTTGTGCAAATTTATTTCCGGTGTGCATAGAAGCCTCTTCCACATTAGCAACATACAGAACGGGCTTAATAGTAAGTAAGCATAGCTCTGCAATAGCAAGCAGGTCTTCCTTTTTGAGTGCAAGCCCTCTTATATTTTTACCTTGTTCTAAATGTTTTTTACACAGTAATAAAACATCTAATTCATGTTTAGCTTTTGCATCACTGCCCACGCGTGCTATTTTTTCTACGCGTTGTATTTTCTTGTCAACCGATTCTAAGTCTTTGAGCTGTAGTTCTGTATCGATAATATCTTTATCACTAACTGGATTAATAGGACCTTCTTCTCTAAGGATATTATCATCTTCAAAGCAACGAATGACATGAATTAATGCTTGCACTTCTCTAATATTTCCTAAAAACTTATTACCGAGTCCTTCACCCTTACTGGCTCCTTTTACTAATCCAGCTATATCAACAATTTCAAGTTGTGTGGGCACAATTCTATCGGGATGAACCAAAGCGGATAACTGTTCTAATCGGGGATCGGGTACATCTACTAAGCCCACATTGGGTTCTATGGTGCAAAATCGGTAATTACTAGCCTGTGCCTGAGCACTACTACTGACTGCATTAAAAAGTGTCGATTTACCAACATTCGGCAATCCAACAATTCCAGCTTGTAAGGGCATATTTTTTATTGCAAAGATAGTATTTTGAAATGATTTCTGTTAATAACCGATTAGAATTGGCTGATTAATCTTGCAGTTTAATACTGATGAAGGGCTAACACAGTGCTCAAAGGGGTATATAAAAATTGGATAAAAGCAGTAAGTTTAAATATCGTTATCATTATCTTGATTCGTATTGCAAGCATAGTTTTTTGCATTGGCAAAGCTCGTGTTGGCAATTTGTGCATTGGTGAATTTAGCAAACAGGAGATTAGCACCGGCAAAATTCACATTGTTGATATGAGCATTGGTAAAATCTACATTTTCTAAATTGGCATTTACAAAACTACAATTTTCGAGGTGAGCACCAATAAATTGTGCACTTTGCAAATCCCCGTTGTCAAAATTTGTGTGCATTAACTTGCAACTTATTAAAGTAGCATTAATTAGATTTCCATATTCTATTTGGGCATTAGTTAAATCGGCACTCATTAATTTGCCGTTTGATAAATTTGCATACGATAATTTTGCCTTATTTAAAAAAGCCCCTTGGAGATTGGCACCTGTTAATTTTGAACGAGATAGATTAGCCTCTTGCAACATAGCAAACAATAGTTTTGACCCTGCTAAATCAGCATCAACAAGATTGGCATTTTGTAAATCTGCAAATTGCAAATTTGTTAATCGCAAATCTGCATTTGATAAGTCTGAACCAGCCATGAATGATCCTTGTAAATTAGCACCGGATAATCTAATGCCACTCAAATTCTTTTTTATTAATTTGCTACCTGGTAATATAGCTTCTTGCAGTGCTAAATCTTTAATATCTATATCAGCTAATTCACCTTCATATTGTAACAGAATATCACCTTTTCTATTTTTTATTATGGTGCACACAAGGATAAGATTATTTTGTTTGATTTTTTAATAAATTTATCTAGCCTTTATTTAAGGCAATATTATTAAATAAATTTGGTTTTAGGACAACAAATGAGTATTTAAAATGCTAACTGTTTTTTCACCGTATTAACTATTGATTAACAGTACTTCTTTTTTTAGGGCTCTATGATGAATGGAGTGGGTCAAATGTTACAAATTTCATGGTTTTAAAAACGACGATTTGATATTTTCATAATGTCATTTTTCTTTCTTTTGATATATTCGCCTCTGCCCATTTTCGATGGGCACTTCGTTCGCCTTGTTTTG
>JASGCP010000197.1 GCA_030053995.1 Phycisphaerales bacterium | reverse complement strand
CTCTTTCATTTACCAAGTCTTAAATCTGTTTACACAATCTTTTTTACACTCCCTTAGGCACTCTTTTTTTACTTTAAAATTTACATTTTACAGTCTTACTCCCCACAAAATAAACTTGACCCTTTAAAAACCAATTCATTTCTACCATTTTTACCCACTAATTTCGTCATAGAGCCTCAATTATTCTACTTTTACATCATAATAACCTTTAGTATTTAAAAACAGGGGTGGTATGTGTCTATATTCATTAAAATAATCATAAACTTTCTGGAGGGTATATAAGGTATTAAAATATTTAGGATTTTGTAACATGACCCTATCTACTTGGTCGCTAAACTTATTGGTTATCAATTCATAAGGGAAAATATGAACAGGAATAACATTATTAGGGTTTGAAGTGTGAACAAGTAAAGTCAAAGTATACAATTCTTCAATATTATTGTCCATAATAGGAATACAGCCTACCGAAGCACAGCCACCATGTATAAAAATATTACCACCTAACGGTGCTTTTGTCTCATTGTGTATAAGAATATCAGAAGCATTGGGGTAATTAATACCCAGTGCTAAATCGTAATGTGAAAAAGGATTAAAACTACTAATATGATAAAATCCCTCAGGGACTTGCTTATCTCCTAAATAATTTTTAGTGCCAACATGTCCACTCAAAACACATATTGGGTAGCTTTTAAAATACTTGTAAGACTTACTACTGCTATTGTCACACACCCAAACTTCAAGTATTCTATCTAACTTGAATACACGAATGTAAATTTTTTTAGGAGGCCAAACCAAGCCTGCATAGGCAAATTCCTCCTTTAAGTTAGGTATCTGGTGTTGGATTATACTCCTATTTTTACTGATATGTGGTTGGTTCGACAAAAATTTATTGCCTTTAATATTCTCTGCCCATAAGTGAGAAACAAAAAATAAAAAAGCCGTTACGATACATAATACTAATTTAATATTTAGGCATCGTAAAGAGCAACTAATTAACCATGCACCATTCATCATTAACCGTTAACAATTAATTTAAAGATTGCCTCGTTTAGCTTGTTCTCGTTCAATAGCTTCAAATAATGCTTTAAAATTACCTTTGCCAAAACTTTTAGCTCCCTTCCGTTGAATAATCTCAAAAAAAACAGTAGGTCTATGCCCAATTGGCTTTGTAAATATTTGTAATAAATAACCCTCATCATCTCTATCCACCAAAATATCATATTTCTTCAAAGATTCAATGCTCTCGTCAATAGTCCCTACCCTTTGAAGTAAAGACTGGTAATAACTATCTGGAACACTTAAAAAATCAACACCTCTGCTTTTTAATTGTGCTACCGTTTCGATAATATTATTCGTACTCAAGGCAAGGTGTTGGATACCTTCGCCATAATAAAAATCCAAATACTCTTCTATTTGCGATTTCTTTTTACCCTTTGCAGGCTCGTTAATCGGGAACTTAATATACCCATTCCCATTACTCATAACCTTACTCATCAGGGCCGTGTATTCGGTAGAAATATCATTATCATCAAAAGTAATTATATTCTTAAAACCCATAATCTTTTCATAAAACGACACCCACTTATTCATTTTGTTCCAACCTACATTGGCTACGCAATGATCAATTACCTGTAATCCAACATCTTGTAGTTTAATACAATGAGCTGTCCAAACCTCATAGTTTGGCAAAAATACGCCCGAGTAATTTTTTCTTTCTACAAAAGTATGCACAGTATCGCCATACAGTTGAATGCCACTCACAATCACCTTCCCCTCTTTTTTACTTTTTAAAGTACTTGGTTTCAAATAAGACTTTGCACCGCGTTTGGTTGTTTCTTTCCATGCTTTTGTAGCATCTGGTACCCGCAGAGCAAGTACTTTTACACCGTCACCATGCTTTGCTACATGCTTTGCTATATCGTTACCGTTAACTAAAGAACTTGTCAAAACCAATACAATTTTATCTTGCTTCACCACATAACTAACACGATCGCGTACGCCTGTTTCAGGACCGCAATAAGCATAAGGCATCATACCCCATGCATTACAAAAATAATAAGCAGACTGCTTAGCATTACCAACATAAAACTCTACATAATCAGTAGCTTCGATAGGTAAAAAATTGCTGTCTTTTTGTGTAGGTTTCATAAAAATATAATTGATAATTAAAATGCTTTATTGCTATTAATAAGGAATATATGTAAATGTATTTTTTTTTTTACAATTATTAAAATTTAGGGCTAAATCGGCTAAATCATTTTTTGAAGTGCTAAGAAAAGTAGGGTTTAATGTTGTTCGAGCGTGAAAAATGGCTCACTAATGAAATAGGTGAGTTGTTTTTTTTATTTTGTGATATTGGGGGAGCAACCGTTAAACACTAGTCACAGAGTAGTTGTCAATATAATATTTTAGCTAAAGCCTTTTTTATTAAATTTATTTGTCCTCCAGATAAATCTGGAGGCAATT
>JASGCP010000196.1 GCA_030053995.1 Phycisphaerales bacterium | reverse complement strand
TATCAAATTATCATTTTTAAAGTCATCAAACTTCTAACATTTTACCCACCCTTTTTGTCATAGAGCCATAATTGTTTGTTTTGTAATATTTTGGCACGATGACAACGCATCATATCAATAAATAATTAAGCTAATTGAATTATCAATCAAAATCTTAACTTTACGAAAAAAAAGTATGTATCCTAATTTATTTTACGCTTTTAAGGATTTATTTCATGTTGAAATTGAAGGACTAAAAATATTTAATACATTCGGCTTTTTTGTAGCCTTAGCATTCATGATGGGTGCTTATGTCTTGGCTAGTGATCTTAGAAGAAAGCAGTTGGCCGGCTTATTACAACCTACAACAGAAAAAATTATTGTTGGAAAACCAGCATCTTTTTTAGATTTATTAGGACATTTTTTCATTGGCTATTTGTTGGGCTTAAAAATAGTTGGGGCTTTTTTGCAACAAGATATTTTTGCTAATCCCCAAGATTATATGTTCTCGTGGCAGGGTAGTGTGCGTGGCGGTTTACTACTGGGAATAATCTTTGCTTTTTTACGCTGGAAGGAAAAAGATAAAGCTAAATTATCAAAGCCTGAGGAGCGAACAATTCATATTTGGCCGGCTGATCGGGTAGGGGATATCACGATGTATTGTATCATATTTGGATTTTTAGGGGCAAAACTTTTTGATAATTTTGAACATTGGGATGCTTTTATAGCCAATCCAATTGATGCCCTGATTTCATTTAGCGGATTAGCATTTTATGGCGGTCTTATTTGTGCAACCTTCGCAGTTTATTTTTATTGTAGAAGCTATAAAGTCCGATTTATTGATGTTTGTGATTCCGCTGGTCTAGGGCTGATGCTTGCTTATGCTATTGGGCGTATCGGATGCCAAATGAGCGGTGACGGTGATTGGGGTATTATTAATAGTGCTTATATTTCTAATGATGGTGGTAAGGCGGTTTTAGCTACTAATTTTACACAAGTACAAGATACTATACAACATTATGGTGCCTATTATTTGCAAGAGTTTGGTAGTTTGTCGTCAATACGCCATCTTACTGTGGAAGGAATTTCTATGTTGCCTAAATGGATGGTGGCTTATACCTATCCACATAATGTTATTGACGCAGGTATTCCTTTTTTAAGCTCGGTAGGTCCCTATAATCATTATTTACCTTTACCTGTTTTTCCTACCCCTTTTTATGAAACAGTGATCTGTTTAATATTGTTTATTTTATTATTTTCAATTAGAAAGAAACTTCGCTTCCCTGGTCAAATGTTTGGTCTTTATTTGATCGTTAATGGTATTGAACGATTTATAATTGAAAAAATAAGAATTAATATACCCTATTCTATTGCAGGATTTAATTTTTCGCAGGCTCAAATAATCGCTATCTGTCTTATTGTATTGGGATGTTTTATTTATCTTTGTGCACTCGGAAAGTTTAAGAAAATTGTTGATTTAACTCATATTTAATATGCCTTCATTTGATATAGCTAGTAAAGTGGATATTCAACTTTTGGATAATACCATTAATACCTTGCGTAAGGAAATTCAAAATCGATTCGATTTTAAAGACTCGCATTTTCAGGTTGAATTAAATAAAAAAGATTATTTAATTACGCTAGAGGTCGAAAGTGAGATGAAGATGAAACAGGTTATTGATGTATTAATTAGTCGTGCTGTAAAACAAGGTATTACCGCTTCGGCTTTTGATTTTACTAAAGACGCTTATCCAAGTGGTAAAGTCGTTAAAAAGGAAGTATCCGTTAAAAATGGACTTAAACAGGAGGACGCAAAGAAATTGGTGAAGTTTATAAAAGACTTGAATTTAAAGGTGCAAGCAAGTATTATGGATGAAACAGTAAGAGTAACAGGTAAAAAAATTGATGACTTGCAAACAGTGATGTCAGCCTGCAGAACCAACGAACAATTAGGTTTCCCTTTGCAATTTGAAAATATGAAAAGTTAGTTTGTGTTATAGCCCCCCCATCATCATGAATTGGATTATTTTTTTTGCCGTTGGTATCGGCGGTTTTTTAGGTAGTGTTTTACGGTACCTTTTTGTTTTTATACCAAACCCTTTTCAATCCTTCGCTTTTCCCTTATCTACCTTTGCTGTTAATATTATAGGTTCTTTATTGATCGGTGTATTCTACGCTTTGCTGAACCATTACCATTGGCTTCGATCACCTATCGCTTTTTTTATGATGTCTGGTATTTGTGGCGGTTTTACAACCTTTTCAACTTTTGCACTAGAAAATTTTAGATTGATAGAAAATCATGATTTTTTTACATGCGTATTGTATGTCGGTGTGTCTATTTTTTTTAGTATTGTAGCTGTGTATTGTGGTGTTAAAGTGATTACTTGGTTGCTTTAACTTTTGGTTTAACGGTAATTAAAATTGATTCTATGAAGAAATGAGGAGGGTCAGTTAGTTACATTTTATATTTGATTACCGTTGAGGATATAGGCAAAACGC
>JASGCP010000195.1 GCA_030053995.1 Phycisphaerales bacterium | reverse complement strand
ACGGTAATCAAATATAAAATGTAACTAACTTACCCACTCATTTCGTCATAGAGCTGAAACTTTGGGCTCAAGATTTAATAAAACAGCGTATGAACTATATGTACAAACAAAATAGTAATTTTATGTTCTTCATTGTTTTGTTAGCTGAAAGATATACAAAACGAATATCAAGTTATTAACTATGCATAGCTTAGAACCTTTTTATAATTGGCGTCATATTTATGTTTCGGAGGAAGACCCGAATAGTCCTTTTTTTAAAAAAGTATATAACAATTTTACTTACCACGAGGTAATATACAATCATTATATACATCCACAATGGGATTATTTTGGAAGCGAAACCTTATATCTTAAAATTTTATTTGTTGATTACAAGGCTCATACTGCTTGTATTGAACTTATTGGTGAATGGAATGATGCAATAGGAAATGATATATCTTTCTTAAAAAGAAATGTCGTCGATGTACTCAGTCAATTAGGCATTTGCAAATACATTTTAATTGTTGAAAATGTATTGTCTTTTCATCATAGTGATCGGGTTTATTATGAAGAATGGGTGGAAGACGTGAAAGAATTTGATGGTTGGATTGTGGCTTTAAATGCTTCGACAGAAACTTGTAGTTATTTTCAAGAGGGGAAAATTAATCGACATATTCTATTCACTGATTGTCTCGGTTGGCGAAAATATGAGCCAGAAAACTTATTTAAAAAGATCGATAGCGACTTTTTTGGTGCTACTGGATTGATAGAATAACCTATCCTCAATATTGACAAAAATGACAAACCACAAGTCGTCCGCGAATAAAATTTGGGATAGAATAAGAAAAAAATGGGTTCTACGCACCCCCGAAGAAATTGTGAGACAGCAAGTATTACTTTATCTAACAAAAGTACTACATCTAAACCCACATCTGATAGCCATAGAACAACAAATACAAGTCGCTAAGCGAATACTGCGTTTTGATATAGTTATTTATAAAGAAAAAACACCTTGGATAGTTGTTGAGTGTAAAGAAACAACCGTTCAATTGACGCAAAGTCATTTAAGTCAATTAATATCTTATAATCACTATCTAAAAGCTAATATCTTAATACTTACTAATGGGGTGGATTTTTTTTGCTGGGATGTAATTAACGACAAATTTATTGTACTCGATGATATCATAAAGCCTTAGTTTATTTATACTATATCTTACAAAAACAAAAACGAGACAACACAAAAATGGCGTTATCTCGTACGATAGATTGAGCACTAGCAATGAGTAAACATATGATTATTCGTATAGAATACACACATGTTTAATCTTCATTTCCATGAAGTATCAAAGATATACTCAGTAGTAAGCTGAATCTTTCTTTTTATAGTTAGAATTGGCATTGATTTAAAATGTTATGAAGTCTATTGTTTTTTTATTAGTTAATTTTTTTTATTAGTTAAGTTATGTAAAGCAGTTACAACTCGATCGATCTATGCAAATTTATAATATTTTTTTTATTTTCAAAAAAAAAAGTTTTTTTTTTTTATGTAGATAGTTTACCGTTTTTAAATTAATTAATAATAAATTTTTACGGCAAATATTTCATTAATCGGGATAGCTAAAGCTGCAGCTCCTGCATCGCTAATTTTTAAAACAATATCACCATTGGGTTCCTCACCAATCATTTTTGGTATAGTATCGAGTACTTTGGCATATATTTCGTGGTTATTATTTGCTACTATTCTAATAATTGTACCAACTTTTATTTGATTGGTAAAGGCATAATATTTGGCATTATTCCATCCATTTGTAGATTTAAAAATACTACACATACCACTTAATTCTTGCTCATTATTTTGTTTGTAATATAAACTTTCAAAAAAACTCCTTTCAACAGTACCTATTGTATCATATTGTTCATCATCATCATCATTATTATTTTTCAAACCGCTATTATTTGTATTTGAAGTTTCATTAGTGTTACTCAATAGATTATTAGTCGTTGGTGATGAAATGCTACCATCATCATTAGCTACACTATTTTGAGCAATATTATTTTTTGAGGATTCCAATTTGCTATGAGTTTTCACACCTCCATACTTAGATGTTTTATTGCTTGATTCATTATCATCTCCAGTAGATTGGTTTTTATCCTCCGTACCGGTTGCATCAGCTAAACCGCCTTTTTTTGTCTTAGCACCTTTGGCTGTTTTATTGCTTGATTCATTATCATCGCTAGCAGATTGATTTTTATCCTCCGTACCGTTTGCATCAGCTAAACCGCCTTTTTTTGTCTTAGCACCTTTGGCTGTTTTATTGCTCGATTCATTATCATCGCTAGCAGATTGATTTTTATCCTCCGTACCGTTTGCATCAGCTAAACCGCCTTTTTTTGTCTTAGCACCTTTGGCTGTTTTATTGCTCGATTCATTATCATCGCTAGCAGATTGATTTTTATCCTCCGTACCGTTTGCATCAGCTAAACCGCCTTTTTTTGTCTTAGCAC
>JASGCP010000194.1 GCA_030053995.1 Phycisphaerales bacterium | reverse complement strand
TCAAGACAAAAGAAAGAAAAATGACCTTATAAAATACCAAATTATCATTTTTTAAATCATCAAACTTCTAACATTTTACCCACCCTTTTCGTCATAGAACCGATATTTTTTTGCTCGCTATTTTCTTTTACTGTGATCGTTGTGGTGTATAAACAGCATATACCTGATTTAAATAGTTTATTACTGCTGATGTTGTATTACGAATATTTAAGTAGTTTTCTGATAGATCGAAAACATTCCAATTTAAAGTTAATTGCGTGATACTATTAGGAATAACCCCTATGAGATAATTCTTCTGCAACTGTAAATCCATGAGTTGTGTTAGATTCCCTATGTTTTCAGGAATTACACCGGATAACTGATTATCATTCAAATCTAATGCGGTGAGACTCGTTAAATTTGTTATTGAATTGGGAATGTTGCCATTGAATGAATCACTGGTAATAAAAAAAGTTGTTAACTGCGTTAAATTGCCAATTTGCGATGGAATAGTTCCTTTTAAATTTAAATTATAAGATAATCCTAAACCTTGTAATGCCGTTAGATTGGTTATTGTTGCTGGTAAATAACCTTTTAGGTTATTATCGGTTAAATCGATGCTTGTTACGCGACTCATCATATCATTAGGGTCTGCAACATCTATACCAATCCATGTTTGAATTGGTTGATTAGATAGCCAGTTATCCTTATAGGTCCAATTGCTACCATTACAATTTTCATATATACTCACCAAAACCATACTATCGCTAGCTCTATTAAAGGTTGTAGGGGCGGTAGTTTGTTTTTTGCAACTGTATAAAAAAATAAACGATAAAATAAAAAATGCCGATCGACAACAAAAAATAAAACGATTGTATAATAATGAGTAGTGTAGCATAAACGCACTTTTTTTATATTGCCAAACAATAAATATTACGAGGATTTTTATGGTCGTTTTGATGTAAACTGTTTAGAAAAAGTCATCAGTGCTTTGTCGGTACTAAATTTTTTTGATACCTGTGTTGATAAACTTGCAATAGAGTCAGGTGACATGGTAATCATAGACATACCTAATATATAATAAACAACTGCCGGATGTTTTTCACTTAACGCTCGTTGATAAAGATAACTATTGAAGTTACTCTTCAGACTGTCTTTAAAATGAATGAGGGCGCTTACATTGCCAATCTTTTTAGAATCGTTTGTTAACAAATACTCGAGGCTATCATTAGTAATCATAGTTAAGGAATCGGTATGTTTTAATACCGCAAATAATTGTTGCAAGGCACTACTGGCAATAGATTTTTTAACCTCATAATGAAGCATATTATTATAATCTATATTCAGTTCTTCTTCAAAGGTGTCATTGATAATAATAATTCGCTCGGGCATATTATGGCACGTTAAGCTGAGTAATGAATTTTTAGGTTCATTTTTTGCGTTTAAGGTATAATGACCCAGTGCATCTATTTCCGTGGAATCAATCGTGTATTGCTCATCGGTTTCGTAAGGAATATGAACCAAAAAAATCTTCGTATGTTGTGGTGCATTATAAAATGTACCTCTTAGGATAAAATGGTTATCGTTTTTTTGGTCTTCCTTTGTATTACAACTCATCATAAAAGCAGACAATAAGATGCTTAGTAGTATGATATTTTTTTTTATTGTCATGGTACATGTTTTTTTATCGTAAAAGAAAATATAGAAAAATTTATACGCTATCTTGCGTTGTAAAGTATTTTCTATAAATATAATAAGTAATCCAAAATGACACGATTGCTACAGCAATACCCCCGCTAATATCTATTGGAAAATGCTGGGCTAAATAAACTCTCGAATATCCTACCCATAAACCGTACAGGAGCATGATGAAAGCAATAAACCAGCTTTCACTCATAAATGAAAAAAAAAGTACCAAGAGAAAGGCCGTACTCGTATGCCCTGATGGAAAGCTTAATTTTGTATTCAGTACTTCGCCTGCTACGGTATGTGGCCTAACATCTTTAATAAATACGCTGGGGCGATCCTCGCGTACCGTTCTTTTAATAACTTGACACACCAAAGTATTCATGCACAGGAGGATGACAAAGAAAGAGAGCCATTTTTTTTTTAATATGATGAGGTATAAAATAACCGGTATATATATCCAACCCGAGCCTAATTTAGAACCTATTGTAAAGAGTATATCTTGCAATCGACCGCCGTCATAGTTAAAGTAGAAAAAAAAGTTTTCCTTGCCAATAACCAACGAGGATACAAGTAAAATAAATACAAGCACTATTGATACTAAAGATAGGGTTACAACTGGTGCTTTTTTATGTACTCGGTTCATAAATGTTTGTATTTCTTTCTCGGCAAAAGTACATTATAAATTATAAAGGAAGAGGGGGGAATAGATTTTTAGATTCTTCATATTCTTTTGGCACCGTAATTCGGCTCTATGACGAAAAGGGTGGGTAAAATGTTAGAAATTTGATGACTTTAAAAATGATAATTTGGTATTTTATAATGTCATTTTTCTTTCTT
>JASGCP010000074.1 GCA_030053995.1 Phycisphaerales bacterium | reverse complement strand
CTTTTGGTGATGGTAAGTCGGAAGGGTTTGTGGAAGGACTGGAAATGGGTAAAGCCGAGGGAATGGAAATCGGCAAGGCAGAAGGCAAAATAGAAGAAAAAAAACAAACTGCACACTTAGCAAAACAAATGGGGATGCCTATTAAGGATATTATTAAACTAACTGGATTGTCGGAGGCGGAAATCGAGGGGGTGTGAGAGCCTAAATTATGGGCTAAGTCATTTAGTTGAGGTGCTAAAAGGCTATTTTATCATAGCCCAGAAAAAAAGATCAATTGCCCTGAGTTATCTGGGGGCAATTGGTAAAATCTGTGTAATCCGTTATTCAGAAAATTGAAAGTTGAAAATGGCGAATTGGTTGACCATTAACCACCCCTAAAACCTCTTAGCACCTCAAAAAATAGTTTGGCCGAATATTGCAGATATATCCGAATCTCTTTAACCCGTTCTATTTTATCTATTTTAGTGATCGCAAAATCAAGTGCTATGTTCAACATCGTTTGTAGAAAACCGAAAAAATTTTCTTTTCCATAAGTTTTTTTACAAAGTTTCTTTTTTTCTAACTTTGCATGTTACCACACACAAAATTTAGTAATCCCATTTGATTGTTTCTTTATAATTTTAGTATCACTACCATTCGCTTTCTTTGATATATTCGCTTCCGCCCATTTTCGATAAGTACTTCGTTCGCCTTGTTTGGTAACGACTTTCCTCTGATGCTATTTCAGGTATATGCTCAATGGTAATCAGTATGAAATTGAGCTATATTACCCCACTCAATTCGTTATAGAATCTAGAGTAATCTATATCATCAAAAAAAGAAGCTACTAAAAGCAATTAATCACTTGTTTGTTGATTGTCGGCATTCGATAAACCTTCTTTAGCTTCGATACTTAAAGTAGCGTGCGGTACGGCACGCAATCTTGCTTTATCAATAAGTTTGCCCGTTACCCTACAAATACCATAAGTTTTATTCTCTATTCGTATTAATGCTTTTTCAAGATTATTAATGAAGGCAACATGGCGATTAGCCCAATAACGCAATTGTTCAGATTCTAAAGTCACATTGCTATCATCGTTAGACAATGTCCTTGAATTATTGTCGGCGTCACTATTTTTTTCTTGGTGAGACAAAATATTTTGAATATAAGCTAATTCACCTTTAGTATCATCTAGCTTTCTTAATATGAGCTCTTGAAATTCTAATAATTCTTGATCTGAATAACCCAGTTTAAAAGATGGTGAATCGATGGTGTCGTTATCAACATGATCGTTTGTTTCGGAATCTAAAATAGACTTGTATTGTGGTGTATAGGGTATTGATTTTTTAGTGGTAATAGTGGGTATTTTTAGATGCTCTACAATATGGGGCGGTTTTATAATTTTGATAGATGATTCATTTTTGACTGATGATTCACTGTCGCTTGTGCTATTTGTTTTTGTAGGTTTAGATGTAACGACCGTTTTTTTAGCGTTGTTCTTGCTATTGGTAATGGGTTTCTTTTTTAGCATTTCAATATTTTTTTTAGTTTGCATATTAGAATTATTTTTTGTTTTTACACTTGTGTCATTGGGTGTTTTTTTTGTTTTACTTTTTGATATTGCGGGCATATATTATTTTTTTAAAAGACTAATTAATTAAAATTTTCAACAATGAATTTACAAAGTTCGTGAAAAATAATCAAAATTTTATACAAAATGAGAAGCTACATTTTTATAAGTCAGTTTCATATTTTCGTCCTCCTTTTTGGTATCAACATTTTTATTGTAAATTTTGTTCGATACGTTTAAGTTCAATCTCTGAAGATTTTGATAAAAACAGGTAGTTGATTAGATTCGTACCTGCGTCAACTAAGCTTTGCTGTGCTGTTTTAACATCTAAGATCGTTGCTTCGGATAAAGCATATTTATCTAATACTAATTTTACTAATTTTTCAGCTAACGCAAAGGTTGCTTGCTGTTTGGCTATTTGTTGTAAGCTAGATTGATAGGCATCGTAAACCTTTACTGCGTTTGTAATATAGTTGGCTAAAATACTATCGCCACGCAGTTTAGCTTGTTCTGCATTTAGTTGAAAATATTTTTCCTGTGCTTTAATAGAACCGCCTTGGTATATAGGAACATTAAGACTTAATCCTAATGTTGGGCCATAATTACGGTTTACTGATAATAGCACCGCTGGGTTTAAAAGGTTATAAAATCCAACACCTCCATTAGCTACGACAGACGGTAATCTTTGAGATTTGGCAACGCGTATATTTTGTTGTTGCACAGTAACTAACCTATTGGCAACTAGAATATCTGGATTAGCCGGTATTTTATTGAGAACGGAGTCCAATAGAATAGATGAATCTACTATAATCGTATCGACAATTGTTACCGCGGAGTCTGGATTGGCGTGCAAGGTGTTTAAAAGATCAGCAAGTGCTTGTTTGACAACTAATTGCTGACTTATAATTTGCTGTTGTGTTGTATTCAAATCAATCTCACTTTGGAAAAGATCCGGATCGTTGGCTAATCCTACAACATGTTTATTATTGATTATATCTAATTTAGTTTGATTAACCGCTGCATTAATTTCAATGATTTTGAGATATGATTCTTGTTGCACAATATTGTAATATTGTGTCATAATCGTGGCTATCGTATTTTGTAGCGTGCTGACCAACTGTGTTTCGCTAATTTTTTGTAATTCATTCAGTCTTTTTTTTGTAGCAACTATTTTAGAACCATTGTATAAAACCCATCCAACATTTACCCCTACTGTAGTGGTAGATATAGGTGAAAGAACATTTGTTAAAGCATCGGTAGTGCTTGTTTTAAATTTTTGATTGCTGTAAAGAAGGCCACCCTGCTGACTAGCCGACCCAATAACACTTGGTAAACCACCAGCATAGCCAACGGTATTAATGGATTGAGCAATATCAACCGATTTCTTAAACTCTAAAATTCCGAGATTTTTATCTAACCCTATTTTTATGGCGTTGTCAAGCGTAAGAATATTTTGACTCTTTGCAATGAGCACATTAATAGAAAAGAAAAATAATAATACAAGGGGATGTCTCATGCTCATGAAAATTCAAAAAAATGTATTGTTCAGGATTGTAAAGTTAAGTTTTATATGGTTAATAAACTTTAAAATCATTAAACTTTACTAATACCTTTTTTAAAAATATAGGGTCTATAATGAAACTATTGATCATTTCTTATAAGCAAACTAGCGTCTCCGTAACTTAAAAATCTGAAATCGTGCTGCAAAGCGTATTGGTAAACGGTTGTCCAACAATCCCCAATTAGTGAGGCTATTAAAAGCAATAGGGTAGATTTAGGCTGATGAAAATTTGTAATTAATCCATTTATTACTTTCCAGCGATAGCCGGGTACAATAAAAATAGCCGTTTGTGCTTCTAAAGATGTCAGTTTATGTACATCCATCCATGACAATATTATACTAAAAGATTCATGGGGCTCGAGAATATCTTCTGTTTTATACGCGTACCATTGATCCAAATGAATTTCATTAGGTTTTATATTAGGATTGTTATAGATCATTAAACCGATCCAATATAATGATTCAAGTACACGGGTAACCGTAGTTCCTACGGCGTAAATCTTTTTTTTTGTCAAATTTTCAGTCACCATCTTAATAAGGGCACGCGTAATTTCAAAATGCTCATCATGCATGGTATGGTTGATAATATGCTTTTGTTTGACGGGCATAAAGGTACCCATTCCTACGTGTAAGCATACATAATCTAAATTAATCCCTTTACTATTAAGGCTATTGATTACTGATTGGGTAATATGAAGTCCTGCTGTAGGGGCGGCTACTGATCCTATTTGTGTGGCGTAAATAGTTTGATAATAAGTAGCATCTGTTTCATTGGGTTCTCTTGCGATATAAGGCGGTAAAGGTATTTTCCCAACTTTATGTATAATATCAGAAAAGCTATCGGTAGCTGGTGTCCAAGAAAATCGAATAATCCATGTATCTAAGATATGATCAACAATTGTAGCATCAAGGGTGCAATCATTGTGTTCATCTTTAACGGTAAGCGACAAAATAGGTTGTTTCCATTTTTTTTTGTTTCCAATCAAACAAACCCAATCTACCGTTTTAGTCTGGTTGAGGGCAACAGTCAATTCTTTATTATGCGGGTGCAAGCAGAAAATTTCTATTTTCGCTTGGGTGGTATTATAAAATAATAGCCGTGCTGGTAATACTTTTGATGAATTAGCAATACAAATGCTGTTGTTATCTAAGTATTGGCTAAGATTTGAAAAAATATCTTTCCGGATAATTTGATTGTTATAAACTAATAATTTGCTCCCTTCGCGGTTCCGTAACGGAAATAAGGCTATTCTATCAGGAGGGAGGTCGTAATTATAATGGTCTATGTTCAGGCTATCTAGGAGCATTGTATATTTTTATAATCAAGCAGATTACAAGAGATAAATCCACAAATGTAATTTTTTATGAGCATATATTCAAGAACAACGAGCGGAATGCTCAATCATTTTTTTGAGGTACTAAGAGAAGTAGGATTTAACGCTAAAGATTAAAAAACTCTTTAATAAAATGAGTGGGTTATTTTTTATTTATGCTATTGGGGGGGCAACCATTAAATGCTATAATTTAGTTACAGAATAGTTGTCAAAAAAAGGTAGGGACGCTGCATGTAGCGTCTCTACCTTTTTTTATTAAATTTATTTGTTCTTCAGATAAATATGGAGGCAATTGATAAAATCTGTGCAATCCGTAATTCAGACAAAAGAAATTAAAAGTTTAAAATTGAAAGTTGAAAATGGCGAATTGGTTGATCATTAACCATTAATAAAACATCTTAGCACCTCAAAAAATGATTTAGCCGAATGCCGAATGAGTGCATAATTTTTTATGATATTGATATAATCGAACACTAAGTATTGATGAAGCTTATCTATTTCATCGTAGAATCAATTAACTTTTTTATCAGCATTAATTAATGAAAGGATTAGTTCTTTATATTGTTCATAGTGATGATTGTAAAAAAAGAATTGATCTGGTTTTGTAAATGATTTGCTTCGTATTTTAAAATTTTCATTATAAATGGAGTCTGGTACTAGTGGGACCAATGTTGCCACATCAACATAGTTGCTTGATTGCATTTCTTTAGGCAAATGTAGTCCAACTAATGTTTTTTTAATCTGGTTACTATAAACAAGATCGCCAAATATATAGCTAATAGTCTTCCTTGCGTTTTGCAGACTTCTATTGAGTTGATGATATAAAATACAAGCTGCTAAGTGTAAAAAAATATTTTTGTGTTTTAATGATTCACGAAAGTAAACAGGACGCAGTGGATTATAATGGGCAAAATCAGCGTATGTTTCTGTGGTAAACGGTGAATCACCACTAAAATCCTCTATATTAATAACATTGTATGCGTACATAGGGTCAATAATATGTGAAAAGTCATAAGAATAATACTTATTCCCCTGCTTAGGTGAAGCACTTGAATAGGTTTTAAAAAATACATCGTTGGGCAATATCCCATCTTTTTTTAGATAATATAAGTACGAGGTAAGGTAGGTCGCTATGGCACCACCTTGACTATGTCCATGTATAAGAAACTCTTTAATTCCATTCTTGTATTCTTTTTTTATTTGTTCAACAATAGTAGGTGCAATAAAAGATAAACCTAATAACCAGCCGGCATGAACGCCCGCGTCATGGATTTCAGCCAATTTATATTTAAAACTGTCTGATTTATTAAAATAAATAACCCCCGTAGCAGGTATCATTTCAGCAAAGAAGTTTTCTAACCAGCTATTTTTAGCTAAGATAGTACCGCGGATACTAATAATGTCTATATTATCGTTTCTTCGCCATAATGCCCAGCGGTTGTTTAATCCTAATTCCGGTGACAAATAGATCATTTTGTACCGACTGCTGTCAACTGTGGGTACCCCTACATTGTACAATCCTGTAAATTGATAATTGATAGTTAAGGCATCTAAAAATTCCTGAGGAATAAATCCGGGTTTTAAATTTTGTTGGGCATAAAGGTGTATTTGCAATACTAAAAATACAAGCACAATACTTTTTCTCACTTTTTTAACAATTTTTCTATAAAATAATCTACAAATTATCACCCGATATGTTTGCGTGAAGATATTTTTTATTTTTTACTTTTTTTGTTAGAAACTTTGTTTTTTATTGATTCTATGACGAAAAGGGTGGGCTTAATTAATTAATTAATAGTTAATGGTCAACTAATGCACCTTAAAGCTATAGCTTTTATTTTTCTTTTGTCTGAACCACCGCTTAACGGATTATGTTCGTCCGCCTTCATATATTAATGTTTATTTAATATGTTTTCATAGATACTTTTAACTTTCATGTCTTTATTAAGAACCATAATAATATCTTCATTGAAGATAGACGGTTTGTTTTTAGCTGCTCGTACAATAAAATAATCCATGTTAAATGATACGATATAGTCGCCATTAACAGTAGGGTCAACATTTAGTGTTTGCCAATGAATATTGTTATAGGCTGATTGTATTTTATATGTTGTCCAATATTTTTTGTCCTCTTCAACAGCATCTAGTCGTTGGCAATTAAATTTATCGTAATATCTATCTAACATAGGTCCATACATATTATAGAGCGTTTCGTATTCTTTCTTAAAAGTTACTTCGTAGTAAGATGTAATGGTACTTTTTATTTGATCGTAAGGTATGTTTGTTGCTGGTGCTTGGTTGTTGCTGGTAGGTGCTGTATTGTTATATTCGTCAGAGTTTGTTTGATCGTTGTTGCTATTTGTTTGATTAGCCTCTGCATTCTGTTGGTTTGTTTGATCGTTGTTGCTATTTACTTGATTAGGACTATTATTATTATCATCTACTTGATTGTTGGTGCTATTATTATTTTCGTTTGTTAGGGTGTTATTGTTAGGATCGGTTGGGGGAACCGTGGTAGCATATGCAAAGCAAGGAACAGAAAAAATACTAATTGCTAAGCCTAAATTGCCTTCGTCATTACCATATCCCATCGTTGTTATACCAATTACTTCGCCATTTTGATTAAATAAAGGACCGCCACTGCTACCATGGGTTATTGGGGTGGTTGTTTGAATGATTGTATCGTTATTTCTTTTACCAGAAATAATTCCTGTTGAAAGTGTTTGTGTTAAACCTCTTGGATTTCCTACCGCAAAGCATGAGGCACCTATCTCTGGTAGTTTATTGGCTAAAGTAAGAGGATAGCAATCCTCCGGAACGGGATATACTTGAAAAAGTATATAGTCTCCATCTTTATTAGATAAATAAATTTTACTGATAGCACAAGTGTCGCCATGATCGGTAATGATCATGGCTTTAAAGGCGTGATCTAATACATGATAATTACTTAAAGCTATGCCTTGTGGATTAATAAAGAAACAAGTTGCTTGTCCAATAAGTGTGTCACCACCTTCTTCGGTGTCTGTAGCTACAGTATATACTTCAGCAACACCTTTTTTAACGGTTTTATAGATTTCCGATAAAGATTCTTGTTGCTGTTTATCTTGCAATGCTTTTATAGCCTGGCTTTGTAGCTCTATAAGGGAGTCTTTGCGTGCCATTTGGTCGTCATTACCCTGAAAGCATGAAGATAGTGATATGGCAACAACAATAAATAAAGCCCGGTAAAAATATGATGAAAAAACATTGTTTTGGGTTTTACGATACCTGTTGTTGCCCATTTTAGTATTATGATTTTATCTTGTTATTATTTTTGAGCCTTTTAATCGTTGCTCTTTGTTCAAAGATAATATATAAACCAATTAAAAAAATAAGGGGTTCGATGATGCAAAATATAATAACATTGATGCGTACATAAGTGGTGCCAAATATATGGGCTAACCATCTTAGTAGTTCAACGCAAAGATCAAAAATGAGGCTCATAGGTTAAGGATTTTGGGTAGTGCAAATACTATTTGGTATCGCCAGTTACAATAAATTTTTTTATTGCCAGTGCTACATTTTGTGCATCCATATTTCTTGTATATTCTACAAATTTAATATTTTTTACACCTAAATTGTAAAAAAATTTAGTCCATGCAGCCTGTATAATTTGATTATCATGAATATTACTATTTGCCCCCGATCCTGTTTGATCCCTACTAATTATACCGACAATTAAAACTTTAATGCCTGAAAAAGGTTTTTGATCTGTATAAACAGGAATAATATTTTTATCCATAATGTACTGTTTAATTTGCTCAGCGGTAAGGATATTATGGTTTTTTAATTCAGTTTTTAATTCACCAATTTTAGTTTGTCCTAATAAATTACCTGATTTATACTTTTCAATGTAGCCATCAGTAAACAATACTAAAGTTGTAACACGATCAGGCGTATTTAATGTTGAATAGTTATTTTCAAAAAAACTAACAATATCAGCCCCTACTGGTTGTCTTTGTAGAGCACAATTAATTTCTTTTTGATAATTTTTTACAAAAGCATCTACTTTTGTGGGAAATGTAATATTATAATAATGATCCGGTTGTTCATCTTTTATTTTGATAAAATCAAAATTGCCAATTGTAACATTATTATTAAAAAAACATGGATCATTTTTATTAATCTCTACTTCACTAATCATTTCTTTTTCAAGTCCTCTATAATAATATTGATATTTTGTTTTAAAAGATGTTAAATAATTACTCATAAATATTTTTACTACATCAGCATCGCTAAATTTCACTAATGAATATTTTGGAAAGATTCTATTTGACAAGTCAGAAGCAAAAATAACACTGTTATATTGACGCGTGTCCTGTGATTGTGCTGAGCATGAACTTAATAAAAAGAGTAAACCAAAAATAAATATGAGATTTTTCATAATAAAATCGTTTTGTATGAGATATTAAAAAATTATTACTAATGAATTTATCTATCTAATTGAGGCTCAATCCATTCTCCTGAATTTCCAAAATTATCATTACACCATCTTTCATATGCTTCCATAAACGCCTTTGCTCTTGTGTCAGGTATATTATCTGGTCTATTTATGTCATCAGCATTGAAACCCGCTTGTAAATACGCAATAAGAAGCCTAATAATAGTTGGATAGTGTCTATTCAATATTTGTATTGCTCTAGCTATAATATCTCGCATATCATTTTCTTTTCGAGGGTTTAAATTTTCAATGTCTTTTTGACATTCACTTTCACAATTATTGATGTCTGCAATTCTTTTAGTTTCAATATCATCTTTTCCCTTTTCATTTAACTCGATTTCATTTTTTAAATCAGTTATTTTTTTCATTATATCACTTAATTCTTGAGCATATTCTTGATTTCTTCTTATATAATATTCAAGTAATCTATTACTGTTAGATAAATATCCATATTTGTCAATATAAACAACCAAACAAAATAGCGGCAATGCTCCTAACATAAGTACTTTGAAGAATTCTAATGTAATAGCCACCCAGTCCCTTTTCCCTTCATTCCACTTTGCCCATACAAGAATGCAACTGATTATAATATCTAATGCCATATATGCACCCCATCGCCATTTTTTGCTTTTTTCAAATAAAAGATGAAGTAAGGGCATTATTGCACCGGCTAATATTATTGGAAAAATAATACATGCAAATATTTCTAAATATAATTTTTGTTGCCACAAAAATGTAAACATACTACCGAAAGCCATTAAACCATACTGTTGAGGTTCTACTACCCCTTGTTGTATTAAGTCCGGCAAAAAGACCATAATAAAAAAGGCAGAACTATAAAATAAAAGTATCCAAATTGGTAGTATACATAAAACTATAATGTTTAATATTTTTTTTGCTTGAAAATTATCTTCACCTGCATTTGCTAATTCTATTGTTTTGATTTGATTTTGTGCTTCTGTTTGCTTTTTTTTAATAATATCAACTTCTATTTCTAAATCTGATTTGTCTGTTTTTAATTTAAGTATTTTATTTTCAATCATCTTCTCTTGTTGAGTTGCTTCTCTATTTATGTGTTCAATTTTTAAATTTTTTTCTGCTTCAAAATTTCTTTTTAAATTATCGTAGTGTTCATCAAGCCCATTTCTCAATATTCTTTGTTCGTCTTCATTTAATGTAAAGTCTGCTTTTACTTCAGCTTTTACTGCATTAAATGTCATATAATAATCAAAATTTTGATTAGCACTTCTGATAAATTGGCCTTGCTTAAACCACCTATCTTCTATAGTTCTATCCCTGTCTGGCCCCGTATATTTTCTATTTATCCGCTCTAAAACAATATTTCTAATAAAATCTCTAATAAAACTAGTAGAAGTTACATTAGTAACATTATTTTGTGTAACTAATTGTGTAACCTTACCTTTATCCTCCTCTTTAAAATCTTCTATTTTAGGGATAGGATTTGTGGTAGTAGAAATAGTTTGAGGGGTTGGGTTAATGATTTTTTTAAAAGGGTTCCACATATTTTTTTATTTATTTTAAAAATGATACACCGGCACTTTACCATGTACTTTATGCCCATTCCGATGGCAATCTTCACAAAGAGTTATAAGCAATTCATTAGGATATTCCCATGGATTATTCTGTACGCCATTTTTTGTAATATAACAACGATGATGTGCGTGTAATATTTTTGTAGTGGTGCCACAACAGCGACATTTATTACCGTCTCTTTCTTTAACGGCTTTGCTTTTGGCTATCCACTCAGGTGTGTTCCACCCTTTTTTTTCAAAATTGTCTTGCGTTTCGGCTGATAGGTTACTATTCATGTCCATAACAAAACGGTGGGTGGGCTAATTAGAATTTAAAAAATAATATGCAAAGTTACCCCCCCCCTTTCAATTTTCCAAATTTTTCTTCAAAATTGTAGAAAATGTTTTATAGGGCTTGTAATGCACTTAAAACGACAAATTTTGTCGTTGTGTAGATGTTGGTTAAAGTGCTTCTATTTCTTGCTCGGTTAATCCTGTAATAGCGGCAATGTCTTTAGTAGAAAATCCATTGCGTTTGGCATTTATCGCCATTTGTTTTTTTTCTTCTATTCTACCTTTATCTATACCAATAAGCACACCTTTATCTATGCCGATAAGTACGCCTTTATCTATACCAATAAGCACACCTTTATCTATGCCGATAAGTA
>JASGCP010000073.1 GCA_030053995.1 Phycisphaerales bacterium | reverse complement strand
CAAATATAGTATAATTATTTGAAAATCAAATAGTTAAATTTTTAGAAGTCCCATATATTGCATTAACATATTAATAATTACTTCTGCTAACCGGTATCATTTGACCATTCATCAGATTTTTTTCATAGAGGGCAAAATGTACAATAAATTTGGCTATTTGATCAGGTGTAACCGCCCCATCAGCATGAGGAAATATTTTAGCTAACATGTCTGTTTGTACCGCACCAGGACAAATAGCATTACAACGAATACGATATTGCCGGAACTCTTCAGCCAGCAACTCGGTTAGACTACATACAGCCGCTTTGGTAACCGTATAAGCTGCTAAAATAGGAAACTTTCGTGCACTGGGGTAACCGGCCATACTCGAAATGTTAACTATATGTGCTCCTTCATCTGACTGCTTAAGTTTGGGTAAAAAGTATTTAATGATGCGAACCACCGAAAAAAAATTAGTGTTAAACAGGTGTTCCCAGTCTTTCTCTTCAGTCTCTTCAAAAGTCTTTTTCATAACATCAGCCGCATTGTTAATCAAAATATCAATACAATCTATTGACGGTAAAGCCAATTGATCACTTTCAAAAGTTTTTAATGTTGATAAGTCGGCAGAAACAATCGTAATATTATTACCGTATTCTCGAAAACACAATTGCTTTAAACCAATCAACCGTTCAGCTCTTCGGGCAATAGCAACAACACGATTATTGACATCTTGTGCTAATACACGCACACACTCATAACCAATACCACTACTCGCCCCCGTAACAACAATATTCATTATCGATAGTATTAATAAAAAAAATGATGATAAAACAATCATCACCCAAATAAAAGTGGTAGTATAAATACTATAAAGTTTTATGACTACCATCACAAAACGGCGGATTCTTTGTTTGCTTACAGTTGCAAAGCCAAACTTCACCTGTTTTTTCAGCAGTATATTTGAGTGATTTGAAAGGCATCACAACTTGCCCGTTTTCTTCTTTAGCCAAAGACTTATGACTACCATTGCAAAAAGGATTAGTAGCACTTAATCCACAAGTACACCACGCATAAGTTTTACCTTCCTCTACTTTTACAGGCGTCGGTTCTGCTTTAAAAACTTTAGGTTTTTCCATAAGAATACTGTTTTAGTAATGAATAAATATTAGGGTTCTTTTGCTCCTTAATAATCTTTTCGAGGTCTTCATAATGAACATCAGCCATTCGAGACTTTTGAATCAATTGATACAATTTCGTTGCCATGCAAGATAACTCTTTATTATTAAATTCCTCTGACTGCTTGTTTTTTTGGAGTACTTGCCAAAGCTCATCAACACCAATTTTCTGTGAAGCAATCGTTTTGATTATGGGAATAGAACTATTTTTAGTCTGTTCATTTTCCATCAAAGCATAATGAAGATTTTTAATAAACATATCAGCAGAAGGTCTATCAGATTTATTAACAACAAACACATCGGCTATCTCCATCAGACCCGCTTTCATCATTTGTATTTCATCGCCCGATTCAGGAACTAATACAACAACCGTTGTGGTAGCCAGTGAACAGATTTCAACTTCACTCTGACCAACACCTACGGTCTCAATAATAATTAGATCAAAACAACAGCTTTTTAAAAAATCTGTAACCTCTATGATCATGGGATGTAAACCGCCCAGATGACCGCGTGAAGCTAAAGAACGAATATATACAGAAGGATGATTATACCATTGACTCATCCTAATTCTATCCCCTAAAATAGCACCATGATGAAAAGCTGAAGATGGATCAACACAAAGCACGGCTACTTTTTTTTCATCCTGCACAACCAAGTCAATTAACTCGGAAATCAAGGTACTCTTTCCAGCACCGGGCGGACCAGTAATACCAACCACTAAGGTCTTTTCGCATCCTGAAAGACTTGCTAATAAATTGTCATAGCCCGGCTGTTGATTTTCTATGAAAGATATAATTTTTGCTATCGCTAACTTTTGTTGCTTTTGTGCACACAATAATAAATCTTGAATGGTGTTCATGGTGTTTCTAAATAATATTGCGTCTCTTATATTTTATACGGAAAACTAACGGACACTTTAATAATTGGCTAAGCACGCAAGTAAACGAATTGGTGCTATCTATGAAAAAATAATACCCATTATCAGCTATGTAACGCTACCGCAAAGTTAAATACTTTACACTAAAAATTCGTTAGTTTTTAGTACAAAAAATGACAATATGTGCGTGGTTGTTCGCTGGTGTAAAAAATCATCTATTTGATAAAAACAAGTACAGGATTATTATACCCCCCGCACCTAAAAAATATCAGGGTGTATAAACTTGCCCAACAATTCTTCGCAAATAGGGCTCGTTCGGTACGGTATATATATCAATTTTAAAATACGCAGGCGGTAGTATCGGCATTATTTTACTACTCCATTCTATAAACACATAACCATTTGTCGCATGCACGATTTCATCTAATTCTATTTGTATCGATATATCATCAGGCACTAATCGATACGCATCTATATGATATAATGTACCAACCGATGATTCATATTGATTAACAATAGAGAAAGTAGGGCTTGCAACCGTGCCATCACGAACGCCTAAATGACCCGACAAGTTAGCAATAATAGTTGTTTTTCCCGATCCTAAATCGCCGTTAAAACACCAAATACGGTGTTGCTGCCCTATCTGCCAAAGACTATTTGTAATAGTATTTAATTCTTTAAAATCAAAAATGATGTCCATAATTTATAGTAGAATGATAATAACCTTATAGCTCTTGTAACAAGCTAATGTTGATGTATCGACAAATTAGTGGTAATTTCTTCTTCAGTTAAACTATTTTTCACTAAGAAATAACAAGTAATTATTCCTAATATAAAAACAAGGATATTATCAAAAGGAAAAACAAGAACCATTTGTTTTTTATAATAGGCTATGATAACCATACCAACCAAAAATAGCAAAAGTTCCATGTCCCATGAATTCATTCGCTCAGCTTTTCTTTTGTTGCTAGTTATAACAATATAATAGCCAACATAAATACCTAAGGTTAATAGGGTAATAACAATTAGATTGATGAACCCAGACCAATAAATCAGTAATGAGCAAAAAGCAAATGATAAATAACTAATCAACTGATGGAAGGGGATTTTAAATGTTCTATGTACTTGCACGGCTTTCGCTCGTAATACCAATAAAACTACCGGACCAACGATATAGGTGAAAATTACTAAAGAGGACAATAAATTAACTAATGTTGACCAACTCGGCAATGGTAGTAAAAAAATAATACCAATAAGGGCATTAAGCCACAAGCAATATATAGGTGCATTATTTTTATTCAATTTTGTGAGCCACGAATGTGGTTTAAAATCTATACCAATATTATACAAAATACGGGATGTCCCACTAATATACATATTGGCACTACCTAAAGGTGCTACAATGGCATCTATGAATAGAACAACATAAAACATATTGGCACCTAATAAAAAAATAAGTGATAACAAAGGGGCCACACCATGATTATGTATGCTCCTACTGTTAATAGGCAAACAAAACAAAAAAGTTAACGATAACAAAGTATAAATAACGAAACCAATTACTAAAGGGTAAAACAAAGAATGCGGTATGGCTCGCTTAGGATTATGGGCATGATTGGCTAATATTAATCCTGCTTGAAACCCTGTAAAAGCAAAGGCTAAACCTTTTTGTGTTATCGCTTCAAATATTTTTTCTATCGATAAAACATCGTGCGTGTAATGAAAATTGAAATTATACCATTTCCCGTACAACAATAAAATTAAAATTGCAACAATTACTGGAATGCCGATTTTCCAAATGCTAATCCATGAATTAATCTTTAAAACCCTTTTAATCAAAAAAGTATTCAGAGTTGTAAGCACAATTATTGTGAAAACAGCTGCCCCAAAGCCCAGTAAAGATAAATGATCATCACCCTGTACACGCGTGGCTACCAAACTATGTACCCAAAAACCTAAATATTGTATCGTTGATAATACTTCTAAGGGTAAAAAAACAACAGAACCTACCCACCCTAATATAACTAATATGAAAAATATACGACGATTATGCGTAAGCCCTATTAATCTGGTAGTGCCTCCTCCTATAGGGGCAATTGAAACAACTTCGGCAAAGGTTAACCCAATAATGCAGGTAATAACAAAAATGATGAGCCAAGATATTAAAACACCAATGCCCGCTACTTCTAATCCATAATACGGAGAAAAAAGCCACCCACAACCAATCAGGCTTCCACATGACATAAGAACGATAGAAGCAGTAGATAAATTTCGTTGATTCATTTAAATAATCTATATCTTTTTTACTATATAACAAACTGCAAGATATTGTTTTTTTTATTGAAAGAACTGTAAACTAATAGTTTACACACACTTGTGGATTGAGAATTATTTTTATGCACATCTTTATAAACAACCAAAGGACTGCCAAAATTATATCCTATTTTTAATTTGAAAAAAATATCTTAGCTTTGCGTAGCATTTTAGTTAAAAATGATTTTTTTGTTTATTTTATTTGTTTATCAAAACAAAATTTATGGTTTATACGAAGGATTTAAATAATATCAATGTTGAAGAAGATAGTGCATCCATCTTAAAAAAGAACACAAACCTAAAATTAAGAAAGAGGATTAGCAATATTTTTATATTCTGCCTGCTCATTTTTTTTGTACTAACCTGTTTGGAATATCGGGACTATAATCTTATATGTTTACCGCTTATTCTATTAGGATTACTCATAGCTAAAAATATCCCGAAATTAAAAAAAATTATAGTGGGTATAGTGGGAATAAGTACGAGAAAAATCAAATAAAAGATAATGCACAATAGTGGTTGCACAAGCATTCGTAAAAAAATGTTGACCGCTAACTAACTGATTATATTTTTCTTAATGGAATTGTAACTTGAAAAACACTGCCCTTGGGAAAATTATTACCAACCGAAATATGACCACGATGAAATTGAACTATCTTTTTAACTATATATAGTCCTATGCCCGTACCACTATGCTTGCGCGTTTGTTCTTGTCCTATTCTGTAAAATTTATCAAATATCTTGTTTCGCTCAAGTGGTGGTATTCCCGGACCTTGATCTGAAACTTCTAAAATAATAAAACTACCCTTCGTGTGCAATCTTAAAACAATAGGACTACCCTCCCCCGCATACTTTATAGCATTACTCATAAGGTTTGTTATCAAGAGTTCCATGTATAAATTATTACCCGGCAAAATAATATTCGGCTCTATTTGCTGCTCTATGGTATGCTTAGGGAAACGAATAGTAAAAAGTGAAAATTGTTTGAAACAAATATCAGATAACGCAACCACATCGGGTGCCGTAATTTTTTTAGTGTTTTCTATGGTCGTAGCTACTAAAATACTCTGGCAAAGAGTTTGTAGTCTATCTAATTCTAATCTACTTTGTTCTAACATATCTTGTTGCTGACCTTGGTTTAATTGCCCCCTTTTTTGCAGTGTCTCGATATTAAGTTTAGCGATGGTTAAAGGGGTATGTAATTCGTGCGTAATAGCCATCATAAAATTTCCTTGCTGATCTGATAAAAGAAAGTATTTTTTGATAGCTTGATAAACAAAGGTTGCTCCAACTAATAAGACCAATAAGAAAAAGATACCCTCACCAACATACTGCGCAATTTTATGATGATAGTGATTTTTGATAACTTGTAAATTTTGTACCCTATTTTGAACATTCACATTAGCTAATGAAAGTTTTAAAATCGTATCATTTTGATTTAATAAGGCAATGCACCACCATACTAAAGCAATGACGATATATAATAAAAGTATCCAATATACTACGGTGATAACAAAAAATCGTTTTTTACTGTAATTCATAAACCAAACAAGATGATTGTAATTGGGGTTATTGCAAACCAAACAAACAAGATAAAACTATTAAAAAACTTAGTAGAAGAACAACAGAACAAGTTACCAGATGATCGGGTATTATACGCAATAAGGGTAAATATGACTCATTTATTTTCTTAAAAAATCATACTTGTAAACTTTCGGTTCAATGGTATTTGCGAGTTGACTTAATGTACTTCTCAGGTTTCCAATAAGTTTACTATAAGTTTCATCAGCACTTTTAATATTCATTTTACCTTTTTCGTTTCGTCCCTGAAAATACGCTCTAATATCATAAAGAGAAGCATTGACATCACAATTGGGTTGCTGATGGTAGTATTTCCAAACTTCTCGCCCAGTATCAAAAACTGCTTTTGCATGCGGTGAAAAAACAAATACCTGCTCTTCTTTTGTCTGAGATGGCGACGAAAACAATCCTGTCTTCTTACTAACTTCTAAGTTGCCCTTGATAAATTTACTCATAAAATTGCTTTCAAATTTATCGGCCGCCCCCACCTCAACCTCGGTAAAGGGTATCCAATTATTTATTCCATCCTTACTGCTAATTCTATTTTGTCCACTAAACAAAGTAAATGTCAGACAATCAGTTTTAAATTCCATATCATTTTGCCAATAATCATTAGGACATAAAAATTGATCCCTATCATTAAGCCAAGTAGCTTTAATAACCTGCCTTACCGCAAAATAAATACAACCTTCAAAAATATTATTCTTATTAAATTCAAAAAAATTAAAATGTTCAATACCTTTTTGTAAGGATAAATACAATTGACTATTATGCTGAAAATCAGGTGAAGGATTGCACATATATCCAATTATAGTCTCATTTTTTTTATCAAACTTTTTTATCCATTTATTAATGCTTTCGGGTAATTGTCCATAAAATATTTTTTTGCCCATATTTTGTAAGTCTTGATCATAACAATCACAACTTACTTGATTAATTTTTTCTTTTATGAATGTATTCCAAATTGTAAATGCAATTGGAAAACTACCTTTTACATTATCAAATGTATCAGCAGGAACAACAAAACCACCAAGAAATGATGCTTTAAAATATTCTTTAAATCGAATGAAATTTGTACCCTGTATAAATTTAAGTGTTGAAAATTGAGCCACCGTACAATCAGGTATTTTATCAATAATTTGTGCCATAAACAAGGCAAATATTTCATTGGAAGCACTACCAATTTTCAAATTAAAATATTGGTTACATCTATTTTGCGTAGCTACACCTGCTTTATTTTTTCCAGTATCGGCAACAGTTTTTGCGGTAGTAGCCTCAGCATAAGGTGGGTTAATATAAATGACCAGTTTTTTTCTTTTATCCGCATCATTGATTATATCTTGTAACAACTGTGGCAGTTTAGTAAAATCATCATTAAGAAAGTCAAACTGAAAAACATGATTTTTCAATAAATGGGCACCGTTTTCAATACGATCATACATAACGGTTACATCTTGTTGATCAATTGTAGAAGCCCAAATATGATACTTGTTAGTAAGTCCTGCAAGTAAATTACCCGTACCAGCGGCACAATCCCATATAAAATACTCTTCCTGCCAATTATCCCCCAATAGCTCTTTAAGATACTTCTGTGATAATTCAACCCAAATTTGTGGTGTAAAAAAACTACCCTTTCTTTCTCGTATATCTTGGGGCACAAGTAGATCGCGTCTTTCTACAATATAATCCCAATATTCTTCTTGAGGTGGTCGGTCATATTTATTCCAAAATTGTGTATGGGATACTTGCTTATCAGTAAAATTTGTACTTTTACTACTAAACATTCCTGTATCATCTAATTGACGATCTAATTCATAGTGATCCTTTTTCAGTAATACAAATAGTTTTTCTTTTAGCGTATTGTTGTCTGATGCTAGGAGGTCAGCAAGGTAAAAATCCCCATCAATAATGCCTGTTTTCTTTGCAATTTCCCAATTGACAGCAATAGTAGGTTTAACCGCTTGTAGCCATTTGCTATAAATGATAATAAAATTATTCTTGTCAATTTTTATTTTAGTCAAGCCAAATTTAGAGGGAATGAAATTTGTTTTTATAAATTTTTTTAACTCCTTATCGTCCTGTAGAAAATTAAACAACAGTGCGTTATGGTCGATAACGTGCTTTACTTTTTCGTAAATGATTGTAAACTCTTTAGTTTCGTAGTTTGAAGGTGCAGTATTCCAATTAAAGTCATTTATATAGAATAAGTGATGGATATCGTTATAAGGAATAAATGCTATTTTTTCTGCGTCAAAAGCGGCTAACATGACTGGTGGTAAAAATTCGTCAAAAGTTCGTGCATGTCCAATAGTTAAAATTAATTGAACAATTGATTTGTAAATATCAGACACTCCTCTTTTTGCTTCTGCCCAAAGTAAAGATTCAGATACTGGTGTTGTACTTTGATGCATGGATACACAAAAATCAATATTGCCGATTATTTTGGTGCAATCATATAACCAGAAGTAGTCATCGGCTACTCTATTTTTAAGTTCTTCTTCTTTTTTTATATTTTGATATTTCATTAGCTATCTATAATAATAGTATAGGTGTGTAGCTTATATAATAATTTTTCATGGAATGAATCCATGCACTATGCACAATAGTATTTAAGGATACACACTACTCGTATCGGTCCGTTCAATCATCATACCAACATTCAACACGCCCTTTAAAGGATTTTGACGCATAACTTGCTCAAGCATAAATTGATAAGAGCCCGCTTTGAGTCGAATTGGTTGGGTAGTAATGGGCAATTGTAATTCAATAACATCTCTATATACATTACCAAGCCAATGATGATTATCCATTAAAATAAACTCCTTAGTCATTGAAAAAGCAGTATCACCGTAGGCGGCAGTTATTTTAAGCCAAATATTATTAAATTCATAACTATTTTCACAGCGTAGTAACAAATAAAGATTGTAGTGCCCAACCGAGTCTGGAATGACAGCAGGAATGTTCACTTTGTCATTAGACGCCCATCGATGATTAGGGAATGATTGGTAATTCTCTATAAAATTGTTGCGACTTGAACAGGCGTATAAAAATACTAAAGTCCAACAATAAAAAAGTACCCGAACGAACTGCATATTGATATCAATGTATTAATTTATAATTCAGGATAAAGGGGGAATTGACGCATAAAATCATGTATCGATTTTTTAATATCTTCTAACCGTTTATCATCACTATGGTGCGATAAGGCCTGATCAATTTTTTCAGTAATGAACGGCATATCTTTTTCTTGTAACCCTCTTGTAGTTATAGCGGGGGTTCCAATTCTTATACCTGAAGTTATAAAAGGCGATTGGGTATCATAAGGTACCATATTTTTATTGGTTGTAATGTCAATTTTCTGTAAAATTGCTTCAGCTTCTTTACCGGTTAGTTGCTTACTTCGTAAATCCAATAATAATAAATGATTATCGGTTCCATTGCTCACTACTTTGTATCCCATATTGATAAAACTCTGTGCCATGGCTTGAGCATTTTTAATAATTTGCTTAGCATAAATTTCAAAGGCCGGGGTTAATATTTCACCAAAGGCTACCGCTTTACCGGCTATAACATGCTCTAATGGACCACCCTGTGTTCCAGGGAATATAGCCATATCTAAAATATAACTCATCATGGTAACTTTACCTTTTGTATCTTTTCGTCCCCATGGATTTTCAAAATCCTTACCCATCATAATAATGCCACCTCTTGGTCCTCTTAGCGTTTTATGCGTAGTAGAAGTAACAAAATGACAATGAGCAAAAGGATCGTTCAATAATTTTTTAGCAATCAAACCGGCGGGGTGTGCAATATCCGCCCAAAGAAAAGCACCTACCGAATCAGCAATATTTCTAAATGCTATATAATCAATATCTCGGCTATAGGCAGATGCACCACAAACAATAACTTGCGGCTTTATTTTTTTAGCTTGTTCGGCAACATAATTGTAATCAATTAATCCAGTTTCTGAATCTACTCTATAAAAATGAGAACGGTACGTATTACCACTAAAATTTACAGGTGAACCGTGTGTAAGATGTCCCCCCATACTTAAATCCATTCCTAAAATAGCATCACCGGGTTTTAAAATAGCAAATAACAAAGCTGCATTTGCTTGCGAACCACTATGCGGTTGTACATTAGCATACGCAATAGGAAATATTTTTTTTAATCGATCGATAGCTAATTGCTCGACTTGATCTACTACTTCACATCCGCCATAATACCTTCTGTTAGGATAGCCCTCCGCATACTTATTAGTCAACACAGAACCAACAGCCTCCATAACAGCAATAGAAGTAAAATTTTCAGATGCAATAAGCTCAACACCATTCTGTTGCCTTTTAAGCTCTAATTGAACAAGATTGAAAACATCCGCATCACTTTTTTTGAGTATCATGATTTTTATTTTTTGAATCTTTATATTCCCTTAAAAACTCGCTTACGAAAATAAAATCAACCAATTGTTTATTTTCAGTATATAGTACTTCTTCTTTATTTCCTTCCCACTCTTTTTTACCTTGATTGATAAAAATAATATGATCTCCTATTTCCATAACACTATTCATATCATGGGTAATTTGTACGGTGGTAATATTATACTCTAAAGTTATTTCTTGAATCAGTTTATCTATGCGCACCGATGTTTTAGGATCTAACCCAGAATTGGGCTCATCACAAAACAAGAATTTTGGATTAAGCACAATTGCTCGGGCAATAGCCACCCTTTTTTTCATACCACCACTTAATTCCCCCGGCAATAATTTATTTGAACCTTCTAAATCAACTCGTTTTAAAACCTCATTAACACGCTTTAATCTTTCACGATGACTATGGTTTGTAAACATGTTAAGCGGAAATTCAATATTTTGTTCTACCGTCATGGAATCAAATAAGGCAGAACCTTGAAACAACATACCAATATCACGCCTAATGTTTTTTAAATCAATATCGGTCATGTCCTTGGTATTCTTACCTTCAAAAAGAACATCACCCGCATCAAAATTTAATAGCCCAACAATACATTTTGTTAGTACCGTCTTACCTGATCCGCTCGCCCCAATAATCAAATTACACTTTCCCTTATACATCGAAGCACTTATATCTTCCAAAATAACCTTATTGCCAAATCGTTTGGTCAGATTTCTAACCTCAATCATAACACGAGTATTTAACGCAAAAGTAAACTTATTTTATGAGTTTCATTAGATAAATATGGCAACAGGCAAGTTTGGGGTCTATGACGAAAAGAGTGGGTAACTTAGCTCACTTTCATATTGATTACCATTGAGCGTATAGCCTTTGCCCTCAGAGGAAGGGCGTTGCAAAACAAGGCGAACGAAGTGCCCATCGAAAATGGGCAGATGCGAATATATCAAAGAAAGCGAGTGGTAGCGATGCTAAAATTGTAAAGAAGCAAGCAAGTTATATCCAATCGCTACCAATCGCTTTCTATATATCCGATGCCATTCATTTTCGATAACGCAGCGAGCCGTAGTT
>JASGCP010000072.1 GCA_030053995.1 Phycisphaerales bacterium | reverse complement strand
CTTGATACAAAAGAAAGAAACAAAGAAAAAATCAAGCCTGCAGAGTAAGGGCGTTGGGCTATATGCGAAAAGGTAATCAATATGAAATTAAAATAAGTTACCCCCATTCTTTTCGCCATAGAACTACTTTATTTAGTAATACTAAAACTTTGGGTTTCTGTACCTACTTTTACACGCAAATAATAAATGCCTTTAGGCAAATTATTAGGCATGTCCATAGTTATAGTAGATTGTTTAGGCTTGATCAACAAGGGCTTTGAACCAACCATTAATCCGCCTTGCGTAAATATACTTAACTCAACAGGCTGATTGGGGATACTATCAAAAACAAGGGCAATATTACTTTCAAAAGGTACGGGGTAAATTTTTTTTATACTGAATACATGTCCCGGCGGTTCCTGATTCCGAGTCATGTACTCATAAGCCCCAATGGTTGGATACTTACGATCTCTTTGATTTTCAACAATATCATAGCGAATAGAATCAATGGGTACTGCTTTTTTTATTAAAGGAGATGCTGCCTGTGGCATAAGATAATCTGACGATATAAACATGGGATCGCCTATTTGTGTATGATGATTACCACCCGTTCGAAGTTGTAATGAAAGAAGCGTTGTACATAAATATTCATCATCAAATAATAAATAACCATAAGGAGCATCAAATTGATTATAATCAAAAATGGGGAAGTACATGTCCGGTGCAAATAACATAACATTAAATCCACTAAACACTTTATTTGAAAATACATTATTGACGATACTGATATCCTGCACCGTTTTATTCTGAACACCTAAATTCATATAGAGTGTTTCATCACCTATTTTATTTGTATCGGTTAACCGTATAGTATTATAGGATATAGTTACTTGTTGCGATGCCCCCAAAATATAAATACCGCTTACCTCATTATAAGCCTGAAGTTTTGTGATAACATTATTTGAAATTTGAATATTCCCATTTTCTCTTTCTAAGGTAATTGCTGAAACATTACCTAAGAAATGATTTAGATTGACAATAGTATTTCCTACCACTCGTGCATGTTGTACGCCACTTCCGAGTAATATACCACAGCACCAAAAATTACTCCACGCAAATGGATTCCTCTGATACATATTGTTAATCAAGTTATGATTAATAACAAGCCCATCAACACCCTGAATCGCAAGTGCCGTATTAGTATTAACATATTCAAGACTATCGGTTCCAAACCAATTGTCAAGGATTTTGAAATTATTACAAGCACTACCATCAATACTAATAGCATAAGCCGTATTATAAATTTGATTGTTTTTAATAACAACATTACGAATATAATTTCCGTGCATTTGAATACCGGTAGCCGTAGTATTATTATTTCCTTTTAGTATTGTATTGCTGATTTCAAGATTATTGGGGGCTGATAGCCCCCCAGCATCAATACGGATACAAACACTACTATCTAAGCTACTTTGATTATACCAAGTCATGTTACCCTTATTAGATAAATCATCAATCCCCTTACTACCGGTAATAGTCAAATTAGCGACACTCGTATCTATCTTCACTAAATAGTTTAACTGTCCAACACCATATATAACCGTAGTCTGATTCGGGCTATTGGTTAGCGTAAGCCTATACTTTTCTAACCCACGAATTGCTTTGAATACAATCGGTTGCGTGATCACATAATTAGGGTCTGTTAATTCTAAAGTAGTATTTGCTCGAATACCATGGTCGTATAAATAATCTAGCCCTTGTTGTATTGTGTTAAAATATCCCTTCTTGCCAATTTTGTAAACATTTTCTGGATGAGTGGCGTGTGCTATTGGGAAATAAAAAAAAACAGTGCATAAAAGCACAAACAGTTTGCATGTTGCATTCATTGAAGTTAGTATTTAGATTAAAAAATGATCCCATTAAGTTAGTAGTCAAAAAAACAGTTAAATTCTTTACCACTGAGGCAGTTAGTACATTTGATTATAGAAAGTTAAGAAAAAAAGAGATTATGATCCGATAGCGATTCGCTTAAAGGCTGATACTTTTAAATCTGACTGCACCGAAACAATATAATCCCCAACTGTTTGTGCACCATTTTTTACAAAGGGTTGCGACAATAAAGTTTGCTCCTTAAAAAAGGCGGTTAATTTACCATCAGCAATTTTTGATATCATATCAGCGGGTTTACCGGCCATTTTAGGATCAGATTGTATGGTTTCAATAGCGATAGCTTTTTCTCGTTCAATAGTTTCATTAGAAACAGAAGCACGATCAACGGCGATCGGGTTCATAGCAGCTATTTGCATGGCAAGGTCTTTACCCAGTTGCGATTGTTGGCCGGAAAGTCCAACAAGTACCCCTATTCTATTTGCACCATGAATATACGCAGATACAAAAGGAGACTCTAATCGTTCGTATTTTGAAACACTAATTCTTTCACCGATAGCAGTCAGTTTATCATTAATAAGGTCTTGCACGGTAGCGCCGCCTATTTTTAGTTGGAGGAGGTCATCTATATTTTTAGGATCACGATCAATTGCCACTTGCATGATGCTTTTAACAAAAGTAATAAACTCTGCATTTTTACTTACAAAATCAGTTTCACAGCTAACACAAACAATATAACCTATGGTGTTAGTCGTATTTGTAAGAGCGAGAACCACCCCTTCTTTAGTTTCACGATCACTTCTTTTAGCGGCTACTTTTTGTCCTTGTTTGCGTAACCAATCTATAGCAGCTTCAAAGTTCCCATTAGTTTCAGTAAGTGCTTTACGACAATCGAGCATACCGGCACCGGTTGTTTGCCTCAATTTATTAATATCACTTGCAGATATAGGAGCATTTGTGGTCATGTTAAAATTTATTATTGCGTTATAATTCGTTGATGATAGTACTATTTTTATTAATTGCGCATATTACCTCTCTTACTAGTAGGGGCATTACTTTCTTTACTACCTTTTCTAGTTTTTAAGGATTCACCGGCTAATTCAGCTTCGATGAGTTTTAAATTTTTCTCCTTCTCATCAGTAATATCAACTTCCTCTTCTTGTTGCGTAACTTCCTCTTTATGTTTTTTCCTTTCGACCATACCTTCCATAACAAAATTAGCGATATAGCTTGTAATAATATTGATCGATTTAGATGCGTCATCATTTGCTGGAATAACATAATCCACTTTTGTAGGATCACAGTTTGTATCAACAATGCCAAATGTGGTAATACCTAATTTTTTAGCTTCTGCTAAAGCTATATGTTCATGACCGATATCTACTAAAAATATAGCTGTTGGTAATTTGTTCAGATGTGCAATACCGCCGAGTACCTTAGCCATTTTATCTTTATCACGCATGAGTGTCAATCGTTCTTTTTTAGTAAGGCTATCAGCACTACCGTCTGCTAACATTTTCTCAATGTTTAACATTTTTTTGATACTCTTTCTAACCGTGTTAAAATTAGTCAAAAAGCCACCGAGCCATCGTTCAGTTACATAGGGCATTTCCATTTTTTTTGCATATTCTGCAACAATATTTTTAGCTTGTTTTTTCGTAGCTACAAACATAATATTTTTACCACTTTTTACAATTTGTTGCATTTGCCTACCCGCAATATTTAAGAGTTCTTCAGTTTTATTCAAATCAATAATATGAATTCCTTTCTTCTCTGCGTAAATATATGGTTGCATTTTAGGATTACACTTTTTACGGAGATGACCGAAGTGTACGCCTGCTTCTAATAAATCTTGTTGCATATTTTTTTGTTCCATCTTATTGTTAAAATAATAATTTGAATAATGATTATGTGTTTGATATTATCGCTTACTAAATTGGAAGCTTCTTCTAGCTTTTTTATGACCGAATTTCTTTCGTTCCACGCCACGCGGATCTCTCGTTAAATATCCTGCGGTTTTAATAATTGGTTTTAAATTAGGATCATGTTCTACTAATGCCCGTGCGATGCCTAATTTAGCAGCTTCGGCTTGTCCTTTTAAACCACCGCCCTTTGCATTAATTTTTACATCAAATTTACCTAAAGATTCTATTGCTTCTAAAGGTGCTATAACTTCTTTTTGTAAATATTCGAGTTTAAAATATGTAGCAAGATCCACTTTATTTACTTTTATAATACCAGTTCCTTTTTTCAGGATAATTCGGGCTACTGCTTCTTTACGGCGACCTAAAGCTGAAAGATTATTCTGTTTTTCCATGACGATGTATATGTGATGATAAATTTATAAGCAAGTTTAAAAAGTCAAAGGGGTTGGTTTTTGAGCGGCATGAAGATGCGTGCTACCTGCATACACATACAATTTCTTGAACATCTGACGACCGATACGATTTTTAGGCAACATACCTTTAACGGCACGTTCAATAACTGCCTCGGGTTTTCTTTTTAGCAAGGATTTCGCTGCTTCTTCTTTTAATCCGCCGGGGTATCCTGTAAAGGTAAGATATCCTTTGTCGTTCATCTTATTACCCGTAAAAACTATTTTTTCTGCATTAATAACAACGACAAAATCACCACAGTCAACATGCGGGGAAAAATACGGCTTATTTTTTCCTCTTAATACAGCGGCTATTTTAGAACAAACCCTTCCAACTGTTTGATTGGTGGCGTCCACAACATGCCAACTCCTTTTAATGGTATTTGCGTTAGGATGTTTTGTGGTAAAATGTAAGTGACTCATAGATTAAATTAAACTTTTTAATTGGGAGGGCGAAGTTATGTAAATAATTTTAATTTATGTAAGAAAATATATTTTTTTTTGCATCGAGTGCCTTTAAGTGTTTGATTATCATTCAAAAAATCGCTCATTATTTTTTATAGTACCCAATACCCTGCCACCTTGCTCAAATGTTATGTTCGGGGTACAACCTTGTGAAACATGACAAATAATGGTTAGAACCTCTTAGCACCTCAAAATATGATTTAGCCTTTTTTTGAAGTAATTTTTGAAGTAATTTTGCGAACTGAAAAAAAGAAGTAGTTAACTTTTGCACACTTGTTTTGTCTAATCATAAAAATCTAATAATATAATAATATAATAAAACATCGTTATGAAAAAACACGAAAAACTTGGTAATATTTTATCAAGACGCACTTTAAAAAACTCTGAATTGAAAAAAATAACAGGGGGTAGTGTAACTGATCCAAACAATGAGCAGTGTTGTGGGCTAAACAGTAGTGGCTATTGCCCGCACAATCTTAATACTAGTGATAAGTGTTGTGGTACTGGTGATTGCCCATCAGGTGATTCTTGTTGTAATGCAAAGTCAAATGCTCGTGGCACCTGTTGTAACACTAGTGGACCGGCAGAAAACGGACAGTGTAACGGCTAAATCCTTTTTTGATGTCCTAAAAAATAAGGAGTCCAATACAAAGGTGAACAATAATTTAAACTTATTGTTCACCTTTCTGTTGCACAAATTGATAATGATTGCTCATTTATTTTAAAAATGTCATTTTTGGGGTCAAGTTTATTTTGTGGGGCGTAAGCATGTAAAATGTAAATTTAAAAGTAAAAAAAGAGTGCCTAAATATACCCATAAATTAGAGCTAAAAAGTTGCTTTTCCAAACGACCATTTAAAGTTTTATAAGGTTACTTTTCTTTCTTTTGTCTTGATACAAAAGAAAAAAAATGACATTATAAAATACCAGATTATCATTTTAAAAGTCATCAAACTTCAAACATTTTACCCACCCCCCACCCTTTTCATCATAGAGTCACTTTTTTTGACAACTATTTCATCGACTGAATTATAATGTTTAGTAATTGCACACCAATAGCACAAATAAAAAATTACCTTGTGAGACATGACAATTACCCACTCATTTCGTGATAGAACCAGTCTTTCTTCTTTAGATTTAAAACCAACTTCTCTTCGCACCTCAAAAAAAATGATTAGCCTTGTTTTCCACTAGTAAATAGGATATGTTTTTTTTACACTATCTTTGCCGTCAAAAATATTATTGTAACATGAAAAGAAAAATCTCGCTCTTTGCTTTAACAACATTCGTGCTGTTAATTATCATAACATTTCAGACCTCATGGCAAATATCAGATGCCTATCAAGAGTCGCCAACACACTTTATAGACTCTGCTAATTTTAATTTCAAAACAAAACCAAGTGACAATTTTTATTTGTGGGCTAATGGCAATTGGATCAAAAATCATCCGGTTCCGCCTACTGAAAGTAGATGGGGCTCATTTGCTGAAATTCAAGAGTCTAACTATAGTGATCTAAAGAAAATCTTAGAAGCATCGGTTCAGTATGTATCTAATCCAAATTCTGATGAGGGTAAAATTGGTAATTTTTATTTGAGTGGCATAGATTCTAATACAATTAATGCTAAAGGTTATCAAGACATCAAACCTTACTTGAATAAAATTGATAACCTATCTAGCCCAGCCGATATTCTACAGTTTATTGCTTCAGAGCACCGTTATGCTGATGAATTAATTTTTGGATTTTATGCTACTACGGATGACAAGAATAGTGCAAAAATGTTGCCACAGTTTTATCAAAATGGACTGAGCTTACCTGAAAAAGACTACTATACCAAAACGGATGAACGCATGAAAAAAATAAGAGATGCTTTTGTTGGTTATGCTACGCACATGTTTGAAAACATAGGAGAATCAAATGAGTCTGCCAAGAAAAATGCACAAGCGGTTCTAGAATTTGAAACCAAATTAGCCGATGCCTCAATGAGTTTAGTTGAACAAAGGGACCCGAATGCCATCTATCATAAAATGACGGTAGCTGCATTAACAAAAGAAACCCCACACATTTCTTGGTGTACCGTAATGAATGATATGTCAGTACCAAACTGTGATACAATCTTAGTAGGGCAACCCTTGTTTATGAAAGCATTCGATAAGGAACTTGTTAATACACCCCTCGCCGTTTGGAAAGCGTATTTAAAATTGCATATAGTGGAATCATACGCCAATGTGTTGAGCGATTCTTTCGTTGCTACGCAATTTGCTTTTTACGGTACTACTATCAGAGGGCAAAAAGAGAATAAACCAAGATGGAAGCGTGTATTACAAAGTGAAGATGACCACTTAGGTGAATTGCTTGGCAAAATCTATGTTGCCCAATATTTTCCAGCAGAAGCTAAGGAACGCATCTTAAGTTTGGTCAATAATTTACAAAGTACTTATGCTACAAGAATAAACCAGCTTAGTTGGATGAGTCCAGCAACTAAAAAGAAGGCACTTTATAAATTAAGTACTTTTATGAAAAAGATCGCATACCCAGATAAATGGCGTGATTATAGTTCTGTTAATATTTCTAATAATTCGTATTTTGAAAATGTTCGTGCTTGTGACGCATTTGTGTATCGTCGCAATATTGCAAAATTAGGTAAGCCCGTTGATCGCAGTGATTGGGAAATGACGCCACCAACCGTAAATGCTTATTATAATCCTGGTTTTAATGAAATAGTTTTTCCTGCTGGAATTTTAAAATTCCCGTTCTTTGATTTTAAAGCAGATGATGCCATTAACTACGGTGGCATTGGTGGTGTTATTGGTCATGAAATGACACATGGTTTTGACGACCAAGGTAGTCAATATGATGCCGAAGGTAATTTATCAAATTGGTGGGCACCGCAGGATAAAGAAAACTTTGTTAAACTAACGGACAGATTAGTAAAACAGTACGACCAATACACCGTACTGGGCAATTTACATGTGAATGGTAGATTAACACTGGGAGAGAATCTCGCAGACTTGGGTGGAATAACACTTGCTTATACGGCGTTTAAAAAAACAGCGGAGGGACAAAGTAATGAAAAAATAGACGGGTTTACACCTGATCAACGATTTTTCTTGTCGTGGGCTCAAATATGGCGTAGTAATAGTACCGATGCTTCTTTAGCACTCCGTATTAACACCGACCCCCATTCACCTACAGAATACCGTTGTAATGGACCTTTGTCTAATCTAACACCGTTCTATAAAGCTTTTGATATTCAGCCGAATAGTTACATGTGGCGCCCTGAAGCAGATAGAATTGAAATTTGGTAACAATGAACTTACACAAGCAACTATCTTAATATCCATTCATGCTTTTATGAAAAAACGCTTTGTAACGACACCAACGCTGGATGATTTACTCTACCCCGTTGGGTTGTACCTGCACATGTTTGATGATATTTTTTCAAAGCCTGAAAATAAGAAGATGTTTTGGAAGGAGTTAGTAGCACAGCTCTATGACATTAGTATAGGTGCTTTACCAATTGTGATCATTATTTCTTTTTTTGTTGGTGCCGTAACAACCGTGCAAACAGCTTATCAGTTAGTGAGTCCCTTTATTAGTCGTGCTTATATCTCATTAATTGTAAGGGATAGTTTAGTTTTGGAATTGGCACCAACCTTAATTTCCATAGTTTTAGCAGGAGTTATTGGTAGTAAAATTACAAGCGAGCTAGGTAATATGCGCATTAGTGAACAAATTGACGCCTTAGAGATTATGGGTATTAATAGTAGAAATTACCTCATCTTACCTAAAATTATTGCTTGCGTCGCTATTTTTCCATTAATGATCATTATTGCTATTTTCGTAGGGTTATTGGGGGGGCGCATAGCTGGATCCATTAGTGGCTTAGTTCCTGTTCAAATGTATGACAGCGGCTTACTCATGAATTTTGATGCTTTTACTATATTTTTTTCACTCATCAAGGCAGTATCTTATGCTTTTATCATTAGCTCCTTGTCTTCTTGCTTTGGTTATTACGCCGAAGGTGGTGCATTAGAAATTGGTATTGCGAGTACTCGAGCAGTCGTTTTTTGTAGTGTTGCTATTTTAATTGCCGATTTTATTATCACTACTTTTTTAGTCTAAATACGCTATGGCTACTATTACTAAAATATTTGATTCGCGCATACTCATAGATCATTCATTTGAACAAGAGTGCTGTGTTGTTATTGAGCATAATCATATTGTTGTTTTACTGAAAAATAAAAGCCGTAGCATCCATTCGATAGAAATTTTTGAGTTTACACATAACCAAATGATCGATTGGGAAGATTTGCTGAATAATTGTTTGAACGACTCCGCAATTCTGAAGGATAGAGGATTTCATGAGGTTACCTTTTATTTACAAACGGTTGAAATGTTATTAATGCCCGACGCATTCTTTAATGAAAAGTCCGTGCCACATCACTTTAATGTTAGTTATGGTGAAAAACCGCACAGGACTATTCGCATCCGTAAACTTACTATTAACAAGGAAGGACTTACCTATGCTTATCGCTATCCGGTTGCTATTCATCACTGGATAACAACTAATATTACAAAACCTGTTATCGAAAGTTTTTCATCTTCTCAATTATATAAATTAGAACACGCCCCAACTAATCAGCATAGTTTTGTTGACATCAAAGTTCTATTTAAAGAAATCATGCTTCTGGTTGTTATGCAGAATCGTATCGTATTATTGCAGTCCTACCCGTATCAGTCAATGGACGATATTCTTTACAGAATATTATTAATAACCAATACCTTATCGCTTTCCACTAAGGAATTAAATTTATATATTTCAGGAATGATTAACACTGAATCGGTTTTTTTTGAACTATGTATGGAAAAGTTTAAAACCGTTGAATTGGCCGCCGTTGAATCAGACTGGATTACAGACAATCTTCGTCTTAATATGCCCTTACATTATCTATATCCTTATTTTAATCTTATGCTATGAGGATTATTAGTGGTCGCTTTGGAGGGCTGATCATTTCACCACCTGCATCAATGCCTTATACAAGACCGACTACTGATTTAGCTAAAACCGGACTATTTAATATCTTATCGAATAGGATTGATTTTACAGGGATATCTTGCTTAGATTTATTTGGTGGTACAGGTTGCATATCTTATGAGCTGGCTTCACGAGGGGCACAACAACTAACAATCGTAGAAAAAGATAGACAGATGGCTCTTTTTATTAAGAAAAATTTAAGCAATTTAAAGCTGTTGGAGAATAGTACCGTACTACAACAAGATGTTTTTAGTTTTCTAAAATCAATACAATCAATTGCTTATCATATTATTTTTGCAGGACCGCCCTACAGTTTACAGCAAATTGACGATATCCCAAAAATCATTATCGAAAAAAAAATATTAAAAGAAGGGGGCATTTTTATTTTGGAACATACACCACGAAACAATTATAATAATTTTAATAGTTTTAGTTTTTCTAGAAATTACGGAACAACCGTATTCTCGTTTTTCATTGGTTCGTAATCAAAAGACACGCAAATAGTACCTGTTTATAAACTTGTAATCAGTTATTTTAAAAAAATAGGGGGGCATTCATTTTGTAAACAAATCTTTTTTATTCTATAATATCCATTTAGCCAACAAGGGATTAATTACTCCTTTTTTATGCCATGCATGACAACCAAATGGTAAATCTATTGGTTTTTGTATTAGTTGAGCACCAACCAACGACTCAATAGCAAATTTACACGCAATAGACATAGGCGGGATTCGTAATCTTTCTTTGTACCTGTTTACTTCAAGACACCAAAAATTATCTTCCGCAAATGGAAGACTACATCGTTTTCTTTTCTCTTTAAAATTTTCATAATAGTAATGAATCTTTTTTTCATACTTAGGAATAAGTGATACATATTTCTCAACCCTACGAAGTGAAAACCCACCATTGCCAACACGATTGTAAGTTTGTACATAATTATAGCCCCCCAAAAAACGAGGTAAGCATTGTGCGGTTTTTAAAGCAAGCTGTGACAACCCTTTACAATAAATAAAATCTTGCTCTTGCATTCCTGGCACCCACTTAAAAATAGTATGAAACATATCCTTTATATGAGGATTAAAAGGTCCCCAAGGGGCACCTATATAATCATAGTTCTGAGCACACCAATAGGATAAATCGTCTTTAAAAAGATAAGCATCTGTTTGATAAATTAATATATACTCAAAGTCTAGAAACCTACTGTAGAACTCTTGAGACATCAACAACCCGTTATATCGCTGTAAAGTACCAAAATATTTATCGGAAAAAAAATCTATACCAATAATAGGCCATTCTTTTCTAAGTGGCTCAAGTGCTATTTCTTTTGGACATACAAAAGAAATGGGATATTGATCTCCCAACAAATGTACACAACGATTTAAAGCAATTTTCTCATATTCATTAAATTGACTCTTGTAAATAGGAATTACTATTTTCACTAAAGACATGATCTATCTATTTATTTCTTTTTTATTATTGTATATCCTTGCTTATCAAGCTGATAAAAACAAAGCTATAATAAAAAAATAATAAAAGAAATGTTTGGATGTTTTTTTACCCTGATACAAAAAATATGGCTCTATGACAAATTGAGTGGATAAAAATGGTAGAAATGAATTAGTTTTTAATCTACAATTTGATATTTTATAAGGTTATTTTTCTTTCTTTTGTCTTGATACAAAAGAA
>JASGCP010000071.1 GCA_030053995.1 Phycisphaerales bacterium | reverse complement strand
CATGTGGATTACGACGCCATTAGTATGCTGAATGTTAGTGCTACGCAGGCACTAAGTAAACGACTGACTATTGTTCGCGATAGTGTGCAATATTTGAATCATGCGTTGAAGGATAGTGTGCAATCCTTACATCAAGCATTAAAAGATAGTGTGCAATATTTGAATCGTGCTTTGAAAGATAGTGTAAACTACCTTAATGCTAAAATGGCAACTTTAGAACTGGTGAACATAAAAAATCATGCAACTGATAGTTTGCGCATGAATGAACAACAACGAGCGATAGCAGAGCTGAAGAATTTATTAATGGAAATGAAGAAAGGGAAACAAAATGTTTTGAGCTCCAAAAAAGTAAAATAAAAATTATCGTTTTTAAGGTGCAAATTAGTGATTCATTATCAAAATCTGCTCACTCAAAACTTAGTAATACCCAAAATAAAAGTGATCCTTTCTTGTTTGTTTACACAATTAAAGACTAACTTCGCATTGGTTTTCTATTATTTTACTTTTATTACACTTTTATGAAATTTCGAAAAGTTTGGTTGATACTGGTACTTATTTGTGTTGCCTCTATTGCAGTTATTTATGCACGTACCCAAAATGATGATGTAGCAACGCAGGCACTTCCTTATAGTGATGTCCCAGCCGTTGGTACGGTAGCCCCCAATTTTACGCAGAACGACATAAATGGTAATCCAGTATCGCTCTCGTCTTTCCGTGGTAAATATGTGTTGTTAGATTTTTGGGCTAGTTGGTGTGGTCCTTGTAGAATGGAAAATCCTAATGTCGTAGAAGCCTACAAAAAATTTCATTCTGATAAATTTACTATTATAGGTGTTTCCTTGGATAAAAGTAAGGATGCATGGAAAAGTGCTGTTACAACCGATGGTATTCAGTGGACACAAGTAAGCGATCTTCAATTTTGGCGTAATGCTGTAGCCGTACTTTATAATATCAACAGCATACCAATGAATTTTTTAATAAATCCAGAAGGCGTTATTATAGCTGAAAACCTACGCGGTGATGAATTAGAGCGTACCTTGGCTAATACGCTTAAATAAGGATAAGGCGTTTTTTTAATGCTACCCCCCTAAGTAAATGGATAGTTTAGAACGCCCTATAACGATTTCAATAATCGGAGCCGGTAAGGTCGCTAATTTGTTTATACTGCACCTTGTAAAATCTAATAATGTAAAAATTGTTGAGATTGCCAGTAGTAATTATCTTCATGCTGTTACTTTAGCTGAACTTTATAATTTTCAAGCAGTTGTATCCGTGGAATTATTAGCACCTGTTGATGTGTATTTGATTGCCGTACCAGATGACCGCATCGAATCCGTAGCATATCAAATACCGCATCGCCATGCTACTTTTATTCATTGCTCCGGGGCTACAGCACTCTCCGTATTGCCCAGTATTAAAAAAGCTGTTTCTTGGCCTTTGTATTCTATTTCAAAAAGGTTTGCACAAGTACAAGGACATAAAATTCCTTTTTTTATAGAGTCATCTGATGAGGCAACATTCCAACTTGCTAAGTGTATTACTGAAACTATATCGCATAATATTTTTAGTATATCTTGGAAACAGCGACAATATTTGCATATAGTAGCCGTTATGGTTAATAATTTTACCAATGTACTTTATACAGTAGGAGCAGAAATTTGTGATGAGCACCAAATGCCCTTTAGTTATGTTTATCCAATCATACAACAACTTACAGAAGAAATTCGTATAAGTCCACCACATGATTTGCAAACAGGACCAGCATTTAGAGGCGACATGAATACAATCGCCCAGCACTTAGAACGATTGGAAAATAAAGCAATCGTTAAAAAATTATATCAATGTCTTTCAGATGTAATTCAGCAACGCTATGACCCAGATAAAGAGACTAACGATTCTAATAGTTAGCTTTTGGCTACTAAAATAATAAGCCATCAAGCTATATCTTTTTTCAAATTGTCGAAATAAAAAAATACCTTTGCAAAAATGAGTGCCTATTATTTATAAATCGGTTCAATATTTTTCATATAGTCAAAAAAAATCAATGAGAAACAGAAAACAATCAATTCCTTTTTTTACTACTTTGTTGTTAACTATTTTAACTTTGTCTGCTTCGGCCAATGAAGGCATGTGGATACCCTTGTTGTTGGGTAAACAAGTGTATGGCGAGATGGTGAAAGAGGGCTTAAAATTGAAAGCAGATCAAATATATAGTATTAACCACGCATCATTAAAAGATGCCGTGATTATTTTTGGTGCAGGTTGTACCGGCGAAATTGTAAGTAGCGAAGGACTTGTTTTTACTAATCATCACTGCGGATTTGGTGCTATCGCAACGGCATCTACGGAACAAAATAATTATTTGGAAAATGGCTTTTGGGCTTATAGTAAAGATCAAGAAATTCCAGCTAAGGACCTCGTGGTTAAGCAATTAACAAGAATAACCGACATGACCGAAGCCGTAAATAAATTATTAGGTAATGCAACCGGGCAAAAACGACAATCCTTGCTCGCTAAAATAAAAGATTCCTTGGAAACACGAGCAACGAATAAAAATGAATTTAAAGCTGCCGTCTTATCGAGTATGTTTAAGGATAATCAGTTTTTTTTGTATGAGTATGTTGTTTATAAAGATATTAGACTCGTTGGTACCCCACCGCTCAGTATGGGGAAGTTTGGTGGTGATGCAGATAATTGGGAGTGGCCACGACAAACTTGTGATTTCTCGATGTTTAGAATATATGTTTCGCCTTCGGGTAACCCTGCTCTATATAGCAAAAATAATGTCCCTTATAAACCTAAAATGTTTCTGAAAATTAATGATAATGGTATTGATAATAATGAATTTGCTATGATCTTGGGCTTCCCAGCCACTACCGATAGGTATGAAAGCTCTTACGGAACAAAATTGGCAATTGATATTAATGACCCTACCTTAGTAGCATTACGAGCTATTCGCCTTCATTTGATGCTTGTACAAATGCAAAAAAATCCTGCTACCAAATTGAAATTGGCAGATTATTACTCGAAGGTCGCTAACTATTGGAAATATTTTGACGGCGAAGCTACTGATTTGGTAAAAGGACATGTCGTGGGTATCAAACAAAAACAAGAAGCTGAATTTCAAAAGTGGGCAGATAATAAACCTGTTTATAAAAATATTTTTTCTGATTTAGATAGGGTTTATCAAAATTGGATACCTTATGCCACTTCCAAAGTCTATATTCGTGAAGGTGTTTTTGGATCGCCCTTATTGGCATTAGCGGCTTCTTTTAAGGATATTTACACGAAACTAAAAAATAAGGATACAACCAATCTTGCTAAAATGTTAGATGATTTTAATAAGAATCGTACCCAATTTGTAACCCATGAAGATGTTGTAAGTGATCAGGAAATTGTTGGTGTCATGCTTAAAAAATTTAATCAGGATATCCCGCAACAACAACAGCCCACTGCTTTTTATAAGTCTTTGTTAATGACTTTTTCCAAGTCCCCTAATCCTTACGCTAGCGAGGCACAAGTGATCTTTAGTAAAACAATTTTATTAGGACAGTGGAATAAAGACTGGCTGGCTTTTATGCGTGCACCGAATTTTACCGCAATAGCTAATGATCCGGCAATTCAGGTAGCATTGGCTTTTCTTAATAATTACGATGCAGTTATTAAACATCATTATGATTCTTTTGTTAGTCAAAAAGATGATATAGCTCGCTTGTATCTTAAAGGTCTTTTTGAAATGGAGCCGGCTAAGATGGCAATGACTTATCCAGATGCAAATTTTACTATGCGACTTACTTATGGACAGGTTAGAGGTTACGCCCCTAAAGATGGATTACATGCTGATTATTATACAACTATTGATGGGGCAATCGCAAAATATATACCGCATGATTATCAATTTAACCTGCCCGCATCGTTTATTGATTTGTATAATAAGCATGATTACGGAACTTATGAAGATCCTATTAAGCACACGCTAATCGTTAATTTTCTTACAAATAATGATATTACCGGTGGCAACTCGGGCTCGCCAATTATAGATGCTAACGGTAATCTGATTGGACTTGCTTTTGATGGAAACTATGAGTCCTTAGCCCAAAAAATATTTTTCAATCCTAGATTTGCTAGAACGATATGCCTTGATGTACGCTATTTGCTGTGGACAGTTGATAAAATAGGAGGGGCTAAGAATATTATTAGTGAATTAACTTTTGTCAAAAATGCAAAGTCTAAATAAAATAACTACTGGTCTGCGGGCATTAATATTTTATATTTTGTTGATACTTTCTTGGTATTCTTTTGCTCATGTATCTGAAAATAAACAAACACTTTATTCTGGAATCTCAGAAGTCTATCAACACCATGTAGCTAAAACTTTAGAACTATCTCAAGGTAATCGTGCTCAATTAGTAGATGCACTGCAACAAGTACCGCTTGCACACAAGAATGCTATGGCTTTTTTAATTGCTTACATGCCCGTTCAAGATGCTGTTAATATTACGGCTCAAGAATTACTCGATAATGTCGCTTGGGCTTATAAAGCAAAAGAAACTTTTCCATGGGGTAAAGATATTCCGGAAAATATTTTTTTTAATGATGTTTTACCCTATCGCTCTTTAGATGAAGTGCGCGATAATTGGCGTGCCCATTTTTATAATCTTTTTAAACAATTTGCTGTCAAAGACACATCAATGCTTTCTGTATTTCTTAATGTTAAAGAGCATATACGAGATGTCGTTGGTGTATCTTATAATACGGAGCGCGAAAAAGCAAACCAGAATGCAACCGAGTCGATGCGTCAAGGAAAGGCTAGTTGTACCGGTCTGGCTATTCTTTTGAATGATGCTTTACGAGCCCTTTGTATCCCAACGCGTTTGGTTGGTAACTATAACTGGTATGATGATCGCGGTAATCATACTTGGAACGAAGTTTGGGTGCACAGTGCATGGTTAGTATGTGAATATACTACACCTAAGGGATATAATGATACATGGTTTATAGAAAGTGCCGGTAAAGCTAATCCTAAAGACTTAGAGCATGCAATTTTAGCTGTTTCGTATAGGATAACTAAAATTCCTTATACACCTATACTTTTGTGGGATGATCAAAAGCCTATTATGGTTCATGCTATTAATGTAACCGATCAGTATATTAAGTTGGCTCATCAAAAATATCATGACCAAGTGGCTTCTAATAATTATGCTTCCGTCTCTATAATAGCACTGAAAAAAGTAGGCGATAGTTTAACTAATAAAAATAGAGCATCCATAAGCATCGATATTTTTGATGAACAGGGTAAGCAATTAGGAGGCGGTCTTACCGCTGATAGCTCGAAAGATCTCAATAATACTTTTAATATGTTGTTGCCTAAAAATAAAAAATTAACAGCATACTATGTAACCCCTGATGGAAGAGAAAATACCTATCATTTCCATACTAACAATAAGGCAACACAAGTTATTTATTTTTCAATAAATGATAAAAACTAATAGGGCTTTAAGTATATGGCAAATCAGGTGTAATGGAAAAAATAATGATTTAGTCTGTTTTTTCAAATATTCGTCTATGTTATTTTATTTTTTTACTACCCTCGAATAACTATTTTTGGAGTCAAAACAAATATTTAGTTTATGAATAGAAAAATTATTGACACGGTTTTTGGTACATTTGATTACAAATACCCTTCAAATGATCCCATGTTGCACGACATTTATAACTCAATTAGAACTTTATCTTTTACTGATGAAGGTTTTGATACGGATAAGTCAAATCTTAGAAATGATTTGATTAATATCAAAAATGATTTTATTAAGGCAAAAGAAGATATTATTTCTAAATAATCTTATGTCTAAAAATGTCCAGCAGGATAAACTATCCTTGCATAAGAAAGGGGCTGAAATGATACTAACCCAACATAGAATATCTGACAATCAGCTATTACCCTCTGCCGAAGAGCTTCAAAAGATTGAACAAGTTTCACATGGTACTATTGAATGGATAAAAGAGCGAGCTAAAAACGAACAAGATGCAAGGATAAGGTTTAATGATAATAAGATATCTTTAGCAACTAAAGATATAAGACTGACACATAGTTATAATTTTACCGCTTTGTTTTTTGCTTTTATTGTTATTGTTTTATTCACGGCAGTGTCTTATTTATTAATTCTTAGTGGTCGCAATATTCAAGGCACTATTTTCGGTGGCGGAACATTGCTTATTGCTGTGTTTTACCTTTTTCGTATTCCAAGAGATCAATCTAAATCTATCAGTAGAAATAATCAATAAAATTGATAGTTTTTTGGGATGGTTTACGCCCTCCTATCTTAAAGTTATCTTTTCAGTATTTTGTCCACCCCTTGCTCAAACATCATTTTTGTTGCTTCATCTGCTAAGTATTTGATCTTTCCAATAGTATCGGTTAACTGAAAAGCTATTTGCTTTTTGCCATCGGTAGCGGTAACATTAACTAAAAAGTTTACGGTCTGATTATTAATGGTTGCTAAAGCACCAACAGGTGTACTGCATCCTGCCTCTAATTGTCGCATGAACGCCCTTTCTAGCTGAGTAGCCATATTCGTTTCTGTGTCGTCTAAAGAATTGCAAATATCATGAACATACTGGTCATCAGATCGGGCTATGACTACAATTGCTCCTTGGGCAGGTGCCGGTACCATCCAGTCTAAAATTATTTGCTTCCCCGATTCTTTCTCGGTAATTCCTAATCGTTCAATGGCTACGGATGAAAATATAGCCCCTTGCCAATTATTTGTTTTTAATTTTTGTAACCTCGTTTGTATATTGCCACGTAGTGGCTTAAAGCAATCGTTTGGATAACGATACAACCACTGTGCCCGTCTCCTTAAACTACCGGTCGCTACTGTATAAGGTTGTCTGTTGGGCATGTTCAACATTTCAATAGAAAAGTTTTCCCCACCGATAAGCATGTCGTGCACAAGTGTTCGTTTTAATACCGCTACAACGGACAATCCTTTTGCTAAACAGGTAGGAACATCTTTATAAGAGTGTACCGCAATATCTATTTCATTGGATAGTAAGGAATGGTCTAATGCTTTGGTGAATATCCCCTGTACCCCCATTTCATAAAGCGGGGTTGTGTAATTAATATCGCCTTCACTTTGAATAGGAATCAATTCCGTGGCCACCCCCTTCGTATCTAAATGGTTTTGTACTTGATAGGTTTGAAATAGTGCTAAAGGACTTTTTCGCGTTCCAATTCTAACTTTTCTGGGTTGATGACTATGTAACGGCTGTGTAAACATTATTCATTAATTTAATGGTAATAAGGACTGATCATCCAATAAATTATTGGTCCCGTTACAGTAACATAAAACCAAATAGGCCAAGTTATTTTGGCAATCTTTTTATGGGCAGGATATTCGCCCGTTAATCCACGATAGGCTGTATATAAGATAAATGGTAATATTACCGATGCTAAAAAAATATGGCTTGCTAAAATAATTAAATAAACCATACGCGTAGAGGCACTGCCGGCATATTTTGTCTCGCCCGCGAAAAGATGATGTGCTATGTAAAATAATAAAAAAAATACGGATAAGAGCAGGGCCGTGAGCATCACATTTTTGTGTACCGTTATTTTATTTTGTTTAATCGCTACCAAAGCTACTACTAACAAAATGGCGGTAATCGAATTAATTAGTGCACTAATAAAGGCAAAAATATGGACATTAAATGGTAGCACGGTCGTTACATGAAATCGTCCAAGTGATACCACTACGGCAAAAACTATAAAAGAAAATAGTCCAATTAACCAATAAGCTAATGAATCATTTTTTTGAATCGTTTTCATGTTGTTGCTTTTTATAAAAAACAATAGTGAAAATAATGATGATTAATAAGATACTGTACCAAAGCCATTTTAGTCCTACTATTTGCTCTAAAAGACTATTGGGTGCTGTTTTATCTTTTTCTAACAAAACCAATCCTACATCATGTGCTAAACGAGCTAATGCTAAGGTATCGGTACCATCGTATAATCCTCTTACACGCATTTGTTTATCTAAAAGTATAAAGTTGGGAGTATGTAAAAATAGGGTATCAACATTATCACCGTCTAATAATCCAATCTTGAGCTCATTAAATGCAAAATTATAAATGGTGCTTTTGGGACCCGTTAACATCCACCAATTATCAGGGTTAACCCCATATTTTAAGGCGTAAGCATTGAGCACGGAAGGACTATCGCGTTTAGAGTCAACCGTAAAGGAAATAAATTGAACAACCGAGGAATCAACTTCTTGTCGCCCATTTAAGTAATGTGAGAATGATTGCTGTAATTTACGCATGTTTTTAGTCAGAACAGGACAAGGGTAGGGGCAATGGGTAAAAAAGAAATCAAGAATCATAATTTTCCCTTTCTTATCGTATAGCGAAACCGTATCGCCTAATTGGTTTACGAGTGTAATATTTCCTGTTTGATGCCAAAAACTATCTGTTTGCTCCACCCCATCAACAACGCTGGTAGCTACACTATCTAAGAGCAATTTCCGTGGCATATTAATTGCTCGATTGCTAAAATAGGTTAGTAAAGCATAACTCAGAATTGGTAAGAGCAGAACAATTAACAAGGCTTTGCGTACAGAAGAATTAAACATGTTTTATCGCAAAGGTAATATAAAAATTAACGCCAGTAATTTTTTGTTATTCCAATTGATTGAGAAGTGATGTTGAAAATCTTTTTTAGAAAAGTGGTTATTTTTAGATAATTCGGATCGACTACATAGAACCAAAGGAGTGAAAGCAAAACACCAACGATACTTGTAAAGACAATGGTTAGCTTGGCGGTGTTTTCTATAATCCCATTAAAACCGATTGTTGCAATAAAAATCGACATCGTGAACCCTAAGGATGCCAAGATACCCATACCAATAAGATTACTTGAAGTAGTCCCATAAGGTAGTACGCCTACTTTTCTGTTGTTTAAAATTTTACATATAAAATAAATCCCTAAGGGTTTGCCTAATAGTAATCCTAAGAAAATACCCCACATGAGCGGTAGCATAAAATAATGGGGCTGAATACTACCAATATTAATGGCCGTGTTGCAGAGAACAAAGAGTGGTAGGATAGCAAAATAAACAATTTTGTGTAGGTTATTTTGTACTAAATTAATGAGCTTGGTGGGGAGTACCCAAGCTGCAATAATCCCAGAAATAGTGGCTTCTATGCCCATATTGTATAAACCATGCCATAGTAATATAAATAAAAGAATATGTATAAACGCGTAGCCAATTCTAAACGCTTCAACCTTTTTTTCTTTTTTCGACAGAATGGTTAATGCTACGGCGATCAATATAGTTGAAGGTCCCCAAATCCAATTGATCGAAACGCCATAAAATAAAGCGATAATGATCATGGCACCTAAGTCATCAATAATTGCTAATGCTAATAAGAAAACGCGTAGATTATACGGTAGCCTTTTACCTAAAAATGAAGCAACCGCAATAGCAAAAGCAATGTCCGTGGCACAGGGAATACCCCAACCATGTGCGTAGATTGTCCCTTTGTTAATTAATGAAAAGATAATGGCCGGTACAACCATACCACCAAGTGCAGCAAAAACAGGCATGATTGCCTTTTTGTAATTCGATAACTCACCAATTTGAAGCTCTCTTTTGATCTCTAATCCTGCAATAAAAAAAAATAGTGTCATTAAACCAGAATCAATGATGTCGTTAAAGCGACTCGGTAAATATAAGGAACCTATAAACGGTACAGGCTGACTCCAGAGATTGATGTAGTGCATTTTAAACGGTGAAAAATTAGCGAGCATTAATGAGGTTAAAGCACATAAACATAGCAGAATCCCAATCGCCCGACTATCACGCATGAGGCGATATAACGGCGACATAATAAACCGCTGAAACTGTTGATTGATTCCCCCCGTTGATTCTATAATTATCTGCGAAGATTTACTCAAGCTTTGCTGAATGTGCTTTAGCCTCTCGATATGGTTCTGATTCTTGAACATGCGATATTTTTATAGTTGCCACTTTGTCTTCAAGGTACTAAATTTAATAGAATGACATTACATAAATTTCTATAAGGTATAGTTTTGCCATAGTTTGCTCACTCATTTTGTCATAGAGCCAATATTTTATGAAATTGCTAAAAAAATAATAAATTTACTAAATCCCTGAATATTTTTATAAAGCTACCTTGCCTATTTTATAAATGGTTATTATCGAATTTTATACACGCAGACATGTTCAAAAAAAATCCTTTTTTTATAAAATTATTTAATTGGGAATACTGGCCTTTTTATGTATTCTATGCTCCAATTAATTTTGTATTACTATGGTTTTGTATCCGGGCTCGTTCCCTTTTTTTCTATACAATAGCCAATCCAAGCATTTATAGCGGTGGCTTTATGATGGAGAAAAAGCATGATATCTATGCACTTATACCTAAGGAATTATATCCTATTACCCTTTATTTCACAGCCTTTCCTCAATGGGATGATGTAGTGAATCAGATTAATAATAGTAATCTACAGTACCCTTTAATTATCAAGCCTGATATCGGTTTGCGTGGTATTGGCGTTAAACTGATACACGATCATGCTAAGTTAAAAAGCGAAATTCTAACTTATCCAGTGCCTTTTCTTATTCAATCATACATCCCCTACGAATGTGAGGCAGGGGTCTTTTATGTACGCATGCCTAATGAGGCTAAAGGTCGCATCACCGGAGTCGTATGGAAAGAAGATTTGTCGGTTACAGGCAATGGTACGAGTACCGTATTACAGCTATTAGAAAGCAACCCTCGTTATGTTCTGCAATTAAAATCTTTACACCAAATATTAACAGTAGCCGAGTTGCACACTATCCCCGCTTTACATGAAAAAAAAAGATTGTTGCCCATAGGAAACCATTCTCGTGGTTGTTTGTTTTTGGATTATTCTGATAGGGTTACAACCGCCATGCAAGAAAGTATCGATCAAATTTGTCAACAAATACCACATTTTTATTTTGGTCGATTGGATATTAAGTGTAAAAGCTGGGATCTCCTCTCGCAAGGTAAGGAACTATCGATTATTGAATTGAACGGATCGGGGAGTGAACCAACGCATATCTACGACCCGCAACATTCTATTTTTTTTGCTTGGAAGGAAGTTATTAGGCACTGGTCTTTATTATACAAGGTTTGTATCCAAAACCATCAAAAAGGCTATTCCTTTCCTAAATTTAAGGAGGGCGTTAAAATGTATTCTGATTCTTTTGACTATAATAAAAAGATAAAAAAAATACCGCTTAATTAGCATCAAAGAACGGTATGATAAGCATATATTATGCACTTGTCTATCTTATAGTAAGGTTATTAAGATTATAACTTTATTGCATACTGTTAAAAAAATAGGCTCTATGACGAAATGAGTGGGTAAGTTAGTTACATTTTATATTT
>JASGCP010000193.1 GCA_030053995.1 Phycisphaerales bacterium | reverse complement strand
ATATTACTTGCTTCCACCTTTACGATTGTTGCATCGCTACCACTCGCTTTCTTTGATATATTCGCCGTCGCCCATTTTCGATAGCCACTTCATTCGCCTTGTTTTGCAACGCCCTTCCTCTGATGGCGTTTTGCCAATATCTTCAACGGTAATCAAATATAAAATGTAACTAACTTCCCCACTCGATTCGTCATAGAGCCAAAAAATTAGAACCCACCTTATTAAAGAACTCATTTTTAGTTTTAAGATAACATCGTATCTTTGTTAACAATATACCAACAAACTAACTGTCTCATGCACAATTTTTTCAGCTTTTCTAAAAAAGAACGATTAGCGGTCATTAGCCTTATCGTAATCATTACGATTATTTTCATGTTACCCTATCTGATCAAACCATGGTACAACACGAACAAACAAATGCGTATTGATAGTAGTTTGTTAGTTTTATTCGATCAAAAGATGGAAGCAAAGCACAAGACCGGATTATTTTCAGATGATACGGACCGTGTTGCGTATTTTAATTTTGATCCCAATACATGCTCGTACAATGATTTTATTAAGTTAGGATTGTCAGCAATCATAGCAAAACGGATTCTTAACTATGTCGCTAAAGGAGGACGATTTAAGAAACCCGAAGATATAAAACGAATTTATGGATTTCAAGAATCTTTATTTGTAGCATACCAACCGTATATAAAAATTAAGATGTTTAAAGAAAATAGCAGGGAACAAACGCCTATTATTCACAATGATCGTGTGCAGAAAACTATTGATGTAAATCATGTAGGTTTTAAACAACTAAATGCTGTTGTACAGGCTAACATGCTTGCCAATAGGATTCTTCATTATAGAGATTATTTGGGCGGATTTTATAACCTTGAACAACTAAAAGAAGTTTACGGTATAACGGATGAGTTGTATAAAAAAATTACAGATAATTTTATGATAGCACCTAATAGTTGGCAGGTTGTATCACTCAATATAATTAACGATTCAATATTAACGCACCACCCTTATTTTAGAAAGTTAAAAAAACAAATTATGCGTTTTAAAACAGATCGTGGCGATTGCAATAATATAGAAGAATTGAAGGATTATTTAGGATGTCCTGATAGCGTATGGGAAAAGATTAGCCATTATTTAATCGCACCATAGAAAGCCCCATCGGGTGTTTTTTAATGCTCAATAACTTACCAATTACTTCCTTTCTTTATGGCACCAACATAAGAATCAACGAGTGATTGCAAGGCTATTTTTAAATTGCCCATGATTCTTAAATATTGTTTTTCTGTAATACCAATTACAAGAAAATTATCTGTTTGTTTAATGTATCCATCATGTACGGAAAGAAATGGAGCTGGTCTTTGTGGTTCAAAAAATGCAGATTTACATACTACATGGTCAACTTGTATGCGTGCTTTACGATCTTTAAATAACAAAGTACATTCATACGAGAAATTATAAAGACCTACAACAGGGTCTTGAATAGGGATAACTGATTTTACAAGAATAATGCCGCCAGCGGGGTCATCATCTCTTACAACATTTTGAGGGTATGGCCAATTTTGCGTAATAAATAAAACACCGGCACTATATAACTGTCCTTCATTTTGATTTAACGAGTCGATGATTACATCCCACTGAAAATTTGTTTGTGCATAGGTTTTCGTGCTTATTACGAGCAGAAGAAAAATAAATAATCTGTGCATACGCTTTTTTTGTCTGCAAAGTTAATAAAATAGAGGGTAATTTTTAGGGTGTTTTTTAAAGCACCGATATTTTAGAGTGATGTAGAAACTAGTTGATATACTCACATTGTTATTGATTTTAAACAGTAGTTAGCTCTTTAATGGTTGATACAATTTGGTTATAAATTAGGATTCGATGATGAAATGATATTACTAAATTTCGTGTGAAAAGATTTTCAAGAAAGGATTTTGATGGTGCTACGGTCGGGCTACGCCCTCCCTTCGCACCATCAAAATTACTTTTTCATTTTCCAAGTTTTAAATCTGTTTACACAATCTTTTTTATACGCCGTATATATCTAAAATACCTTAATAAGTAGAAATGGCGTTGCAAAAAAAATCATAAACTAAACAAAAAATAGTGATACTTAAATTTGACTATATCTTAGAAACTAACATGGCGTACCACATTTTGCAGTTGCTGTGCCATCACAATCAAACTTAGGGCCACACTCCCATGTACCAAGCCTGCAGTAACAGCAAGCAATATTACCATTTGCATTTTCACAAGCATCGGATGTAAACATAAGAGCAAAGGCACAAGCAAGACCACAATTTTCGCCACCTTTTACACTCTTTAATTCATTTTTTTTTAAATATTCTCTATTTAAAAAAATTCCTAAACCATTAATTGCATATTTTTTCATAGATTGAATTTTTGGGATGTTTGCAAAACATCGGTTAATATAATAATATATACTTAGATTCAATTAATAAATGAGACTTTAAGTTAGACAAAGGTATGCCCAAAAAGTTAAAAAATAACTTTTATTTGGTTCTATGACGAAAAGGGTGAGTAAAATGTTAGAAGTTTGATGACTTTAAAAATGATAATTTGATATTTTATAAGG
>JASGCP010000070.1 GCA_030053995.1 Phycisphaerales bacterium | reverse complement strand
TTTGTATCAAGACAAAAGAAAGAAAAATGACCTTATAAAATACCAAATTATCATTCTTAAAACCAATAAATAAAAATAAAAATTATCATTTTTAGGTGCGATTAGTTGACCATTAATCATTAAATAATCATTAAATATTAACCATTAATTAAGCCTACCCTTTTTTCGTCATAGAACCAATATTTCTTTTCCATAAGTTTTTTTATAAAGTTTCATTTTTTTGTAACTTTGCATACTTTTCTTCTTTCCTACATGAAATTTAGTAATGCGGTAACCTTGTATGGCTTTCTTGAAAAAAAATTAACCTATTCTATAATTTTCGGTTAATTAAGGACATTATTGAGACTATAAAAAAATAAAAATTTTCAAATATGAAAAATAAACAAATAAACATAGGTGTAATATTAACAAGAAATGAAGTTAAACAAGAGAGTTTAAAATCTTTGGTAGGAGGTAAAAATGGAAGTTGTTGTCAAGAAGATTCATGTATTACTCTATCTGGGAAAACTTTTTATTGTTTGATGGCATTTGGAAAATGCTGGTTCGAAAACAGATCATGTACGATTGATGGTAGCTGTGAACCATCTGCTCCATGTTGGTGCGGTGCTGAAGGTACTGATGCGTGGGAATGTGCTTAATAAAAAACGGGGGTAAAACAATTTTATTATTAATAAATTATATTATTATGAAAAAAAAATTTTTATTTTTAGGTGAATCGCTAAAAAGGAGCAATTTAAAAACATCAGAAATGGGCAAATTAAAAGGTGGCGATTACTGTAATGGTGTAGATTCTTGTATCTTACCAAATGGCAATGCCCGGCTCTGTTCGACTGAATCATTTAATTGGACAGATAACAATGGACATGTTTTTTCTGTTTGCGACGAAACAATCTGGGGGTGTTCTTATGATAATGATTCAAAACCAACAGCACTATGTCTATGTGGTGGTGATCATTTATGTACATAGAACCTCTTTTCTTAAATAATCTATTACACACGCTTTAAAAAGGTATATCCTTTTTATTGGGCGTATTTGTAATTTAGTGTCTCAAAGCAATAATAGCTAACAAAATGGTAATAATGGCGAAACCACTACCCATAAACCATTTAAGACCATTATTGTCTTTTTCAAGTGCTTTAATTTCCGCTTGCAATCCTTCTATTTTAGCAAGTACCTTTTCCATGTTTTCATCAGTTTTATATTCAATTATGTAGAATAGCCTCCTTTGAATCCATAGACAATCTGTCTATATCCTTAGCTAGTTTTGTTAGTTCCATAAGCAAAGATAACACATTTTTGTTGATGCCATAAAAACGCAGGTATCTTTTTTCTAAGTTTCAAAAAAAAATTACCTTTACTATTTTTAAAAAGGTGGAATGAGTGCGTTTGATAGATAGTCTTTCTAAATCCAAAATTGACTATTTGTTTATTAAACGCCATGTACTATGTCTAATTTTGAAAAGGTTTTAAATGCTTACACTAAGCAGTCTTTTAGCACTACCCATAAAGGTAATCAGTTTGAATGCTTAATGCAACGGTATTTACAAACAGAGCCTATTTTTACTAAGGAACTGAAAACAGTGTGGCTCTGGCACGATTTCCCATTTAAAGATCAGTTTGATAATAATGGACGAGATGTGGGCATTGATTTAGTAGCCGAAACTGCCGAACAGGAGTACTGGGCAGTTCAGTGTAAATTTGTTGAAGAACATACTGCTGTTGATAAACAAGCCTTAGACTCTTTTTTGTCAACTTCAAGTAAGAAGTTTCACAATGAACAGGGAACTGAAATCGTTTTTAATAGCCGCTTATGGATTACTACCTCTACTAACTGGGGTGCGGTAGCTGAAAAGACGACTCAAAACCAGTCGCCTGAGTTTCATAGAATTGATCGTAAGTATTTGATGGAAGCACCTGTTGATTGGGTGAAGTTGAACGAAGGTATGGTAGGTGAACCAGCAAGATTAGCTAAAAAAGAATTACGACCGCATCAAACAGAAGCGGTGGCTATGGCTCATCAGCATTTTGAAAACCATGATCGCGGTAGAATGATTATGGCTTGTGGTACCGGTAAGACTTTTACTTCTTTGCGTATCGCCGAACAGGAAACGAATCATAACGGGTTAGTGTTGTTTTTGCTGCCTTCTATTGCTTTGTTGAATCAAACGCTACGAGAATGGTGCGATAATGCTGTATGTCCTATTACTGCCGTTTGTGTTTGCTCGGATCCTAAAGCATCGAGTAAAGTGGCACAAAAAAGGATAGAAGAAGATGCAGATTCAACCAGTACCGTTGATTTGGTGCTACCTGCTACCACTGATTCTACACAAATTGCCAAACGCTTACAACGAAGTTTTGAACAAAAGAAGACGCCAGGAATGACGGTGGTGTTTGCTACCTATCAGTCTATTGAAGTGGTGGCTGAAGCTCAAAAAATGTTACGACAACAATACGGTGCAGGTTTTGGAATTGTTGATTTGATTGTTTGTGATGAAGCTCATCGTACTACCGGCGTAACGCTGAAAGGTGATGAATCAACTACCTTTGTTAAAGTGCATGATAAGGAATTTATTGAAGCTAAGAAAAGATTGTACATGACCGCTACGCCTCGTCTCTATCATCCTAATGTTAAGTCTAAAGCTGCTGAAAATGAAGCTATTCTTTGCTCCATGGATGACGCTACTATTTATGGCGAGGAGTTTTATCATCTGTCTTTTGGTACAGCGGTAGAACAAAATTTGTTGTCGGACTATAAAGTAATAGTATTGACGGTGCGCGATAAGGATATTCCTAAAGCGGTTCAAGAAAAAATTGGTAAGCCAGTGGATGGTATTACCGATACGGTTTCTTCTATTTTGAATGCCGATGACGCTTCTAAAATTATCGGTTGTATCAATGCACTGTCAAAACGATTAAGCGGTGATGATGGTACTGTTATTAAACATGATGCTACTAAAATGAAAACCGCTTTAGCTTTTTGTTCGAGTATTAAAATGTCTGAAGCCTTTAAAGTGAAGTTTACAGCCGTTAGCGAAAGTTATTATGTAGGTAAGGAAGAGGATAGAAACATTGTAAAAGCGACCGTAGAACATATTGACGGTAGAATGCCTACGCCGAATAGAATGAAGCAAATGGATTGGCTGAAGGGAACGACTCATCCTAAACAATACAACGATCCGCCCGAGTGTAGAATTCTTAGTAATGTTCGTTGCCTAAGCGAAGGCGTAGATGTACCCGCTTTAGATGCAGTTATTTTTCTGTCGCCTAAAAATTCGTACATTGATGTCGTGCAGTCGGTTGGTAGGGTTATGCGTAAAGCCCCTAATAAAAAATACGGTTATATCATTATTCCTATTTTTGTTCCTGATGCTGTGGATCCAAATGAAGCACTCGACAAAGAGGAAAATTATAAAGTTGTTTGGTCGGTGTTGCAAGCTCTTAGAGCCCACGATGACCGATTTAATGCTACCATTAATCAAATAGAGCTGAATAAGAAAAAACCGAATAATATTTTGTCGGTTGGTATTGGTAGTCTTGCTAATGAACTTGACGGCGACCCTTATGAAGCGTTGCATTATACAACAACGGACGCGAATGGTTTGCCAAAAGTGATAGCTCGTAATTTACCTTTCCCAGAACTGCAAGCCATTATTTACGCTAAGATGGTGCAAAAGGTAGGTCAAAAAACTTATTGGAAAGAATGGGCAGAAAATGTGGCTACCATTGCCGCCAAACAGGTGAATCGTATTACTAAGCTCATTGCTTTGCCCGGTGCTCACCAAGCAGCATTTGCTGATTTTTTGAGTGGTTTGCAGAAGAATCTAAACCCCTCTGTTGAACAGGGCGATGCCGTTGACATGTTGGCACAGCATTTAATTACTAAGCCAATTTTTGAAACGCTTTTTGAAGGCTATTCTTTTGCTCAAGCAAATCCTATTTCTATATCCATGCAAAATATGCTCGATATATTGGAAGAACATAACGCCGTTGAGGATATGACGGAACTTCATAAATTTTATGAGTCTGTAAAAATGAGGACTTCTAAAATTGATAACGCTACGGGTAAACAGAAAATTATTATTGAACTGTACGATACTTTTTTTGCTACGGCTTTTCCTAAAATGGTTGAGCAACTCGGTATTGTTTATACACCGGTGGAAGTGGTTGATTTTATTGTTCATTCTGTAAATGATATTCTTAAAAAGGAATTTAATAGAACCCTAAGCGATGAAGCCGTGCATATTTTAGACCCGTTTACAGGCACTGGTACTTTTATTACGCGTTTGTTGCAGAGCCGTTGTATTAAACCTAAGGATCTATTAAGAAAGTATCAGCACGAAATACACGCTAACGAAATTGTACTACTGGCTTATTATATTGCCGCTATTAATATTGAAAATGTGTTTCATGATATGTTGAAGGACAATAGCACTACGCCTGTTGGCTACGAGCCTTTTGAGGGTATTTGTCTTACAGATACTTTTCAACTCGGCGAAACGCCTCAAGAAGATGATATTCGTTCGCAACTGTTTCCTAAAAATTCTGAACGAATTACGAAGCAAAGACGAAAACCTTTGCAGGTAATCTTTGGTAATCCACCCTATTCGGTAGGGCAGAAATCCGCTAATGATAATGCTCAAAATCAATCGTATCCTAAATTGGATAAACGAATCGCTGAAAGTTATGTGAAGAACTCAGATATGCTTAATAAAAAATCCTTGTACGATTCTTATATCAAGGCTTTTAGATGGAGTACAGATAGATTGGATAAAACAGGCGGTATTATTTGCTTTGTATCGAATGGGGCTTGGTTGGATGGTAATAGTACAGATGGTTTTAGAAAATCTATTGAGCAGGACTTTACAGCTATCTATGTGTTTAATTTGAGGGGGAATGCAAGAATGCAAGGGGAACAAAGAAGAAAAGAAAAAGATAATATATTTAAAGAAGGTTCCCGCACCCCCATTGCCATCACGCTCTTAGTAAAAAATCCAAAAACAAAGGTTAATAAAGCTACTATTCATTATCACGATATTGGCGATTATTTAAACAGAGAAGACAAACTAAAAATAATAAAAGACTTTAAGTCCTTTGCTAATGAAGACTTACCCTTAAAAATTCTACAACCCAACGAACACGGCGACTGGATTAGTATGCGGAATGAAATATTTGCAACGCTTACTCCTTTGGAACCGGAAAAGAAATTTGATAGTAAGGCAGAATCGGTGTTTATAACTAATGCCGTTGGTACAGCTACTGCTAGAGACGCTTGGGTTACTAATTTCTCTGCAAAAGAAATAGCTAAGAACATGCAGGGAATGATTTATTTTTATAATATGCAGCAGGTGGCTTATTTAGAAAGATTGCAACAAGAACCTAAGCTATCGGTTGAGGATTTTATAGATACAAACCCTACAAAGATAAGTTGGACAAGAGCACTAAGAAGAGATTTATCTAATAAAATAAACCATCAATACGATGAAAAATATTTTAAAACCTTTTCGTATAGACCTTTCTGCTATCAGTATTTATACCATGATACAAACTTTATAGAAAGTCCCGGATTATTCCCCAAACTCTTCCCCACACCACGACATACAAACTTGGTGATTTGTGTTTCTTGCGTTGGCTCTAACAAAGGATTTTCTTTAATGATGACCAATCTTATCCCTGATTACCATTTTATAGGTGATACCCAATGCTTTCCTTTGTACCACTACGAAGAGAGCAAAACAAGTGCAAGAACAATATTTGACGATGCAAAAACGGCGAATGGTTACGAACGCAAAGATGCCATAAGCGATTATATTTTAGATAGAGCCCGGCGGCAATACGAGGCAAAGAATATCGGCAAGGAAGATATTTTTTATTATGTCTATGGTTTTTTACATAGTCCGCACTATCGCATACAATTTGCAAACGATTTAAAAAAGATGTTACCTCGCCTACCCTTAGTAAGTAGCGTACAAGATTTTTGGCACTTTAGCCACGCCGGCAAAAAATTAGCCGACCTGCATATTCACTACGAACGCGTCAAACCTTTAGATACGGTACAAGTGCATGGTGCTGAACACAAACACTACACCATCGACAAAATGCGGTTTCTTGAAAAAGATAAAAAAGATACGATTCTGTATAATAGCAGCATTACCCTATCCAACATTCCACTCAAAGCTTACGACTATATTGTAAACGGTAAATCGGCAATAGAGTGGATCATGGAACGCTATCAAGTTAGTACTCATAAAGAAAGCGGTATTGTTAACAACCCCAACGATTGGGCAGTAGAAACCAGTCAGCCTCGCTACATTTTAGATTTATTATTAAGCGTCATCAGCCTCAGTGTGCAAACAGTAGATGTGGTGGCGGGTTTGCCAAAGGTGGAGGGGAAACTATGATTTTTATGATTGAGGGGATTTGAGTATGAGGGGGGATAACTAATTAGTAAAGGGTATTATGGGCGTATTGCCAACTTCATTTATGGAAAAAGCGAGTTTAAACTATCAACTATTAGCGAAAATGTTAGCTGTTTATCATGGTAGCGTTGAAGATTTTTCTATTAGCCCATGAAAAAAATTACCCATCATATATCCATTTTTTTGCTATCTTTGGCAGGTATTAATTGTTACTTATTAAACCTCATCTAACTGAACCGTGTTTATGAAATTGCACGAAATAATCACTGAAAGCAATGATTTGCCACCAGAAACAAAAGTTGGGATATTAAAATTTATTGAACATAAAACAGACATGGATATGGATAAAGTAAATGTAGGTTTTGAAAAAATGGATGCAAAATTTGACAAAGTATTTACAGAAATAAAATCACTCGAAAAAGATACTAATAATCTCAAATGGTTTATGGGTATTGGCTTTACTTTCATGACTATTATTTTAGCAATAGTGGCTTTGAAACATTAGCATTATTTGCCTGACTATTGATTGCCGCCTAAAAAATATATTGATAGGGCTCTATAACGAAAAGCGTGGGTAAACGGTATCGTTTTTATCTTGTGCTTTCATCTGTACTCGCCTGTTTTCTGGAAGTCTTTATTTTTTGGTTGTTTTTCTTTTGTATCGAGACAAAAAAGAAAAATAATAAATGATTAAAGCATTCAGGAATACTTGTTAAGCAATCGTTTACTACTACAATATGTTTCTTTTACCCACCCTGATCGTTATAGAGCCAAAATATTTTGATTAATAAAAAAAATATACCTTTACACAATTATTAACCGAGGTTTCGCAAACCTCCCTAAGCGATATGGGTTCCATAGATACTACAGATGCCAATTTACCAAGGTAGCGATTGCCTGAAGGGAGATGTAAGAAAAAATGTAACTTTGCCATAGCTTATTTAGTTTCTGACGGAACTATACCTCTTTATAAACTGTTTTTTATCCGCCGCATGTTTGTATGATTAAAGATATAACTATTGAAAACTACAAAGGATTTAAATACCTAAAGGTTCCGAACTGTAGGCGAATTAACTTAATAACTGGTAAAAATAATGTTGGTAAAAGCTCTTTGTTAGAAGCTATCTTTACCATGCAAGACAAGCAAGATATTCATAACGCGTTTACAAAAGAAGCTCAATGGCGTGATTATCATATTAACACCTACAATAACAACTGCATAAAAGAAATTTACAAACCTTTCTTTTATGATTTTGATATGACTAAATCGATAGGACTAACAAAAACATATACGGATAATACGAGCGAAAAGGTACACATTAGTTTTCATGAAGACGATAATTTTTCCATCAAGCTCAACATTAAAAATCTATATAATCAACTTCTAAAAGCCGAGTATGATATAGTTTTTACGGAATCCTTAGGGAACGACGATATGGCAAATAGAAGAATAGAAAAAAAACAGATTTTTAAAAAAAATGAAGACAATTATATTAACAAGGTAGGACTAACCAAATATACAAGCTCATGGTTACAGAATAGCACTAATCCAGTAGAGGCACTTAGTAAGTGCAAAATGGCAAAAAAAGATGACGAGCTAATAGAATATTTAAAAATAATAGAACCTAAATTAAAAAAATTAGAGATACTATCTAAAACAGAATTTGCTAAACAGCAAATCATATTTGCCGATGTTAACTTACAAGAACTAATACCTATCAATATGATGGGACAGGGATTTGCATCTGTTCTTTGTTTATTCTCTTATATCGTATCTGAAAAAAGTTATATTATATTGGTTGATGAAATAGAAAACGGCATACATTACAGTCTCTACGACAAATTATGGCAATCCCTACTAAAATTAGCCGAAGACTACAACAGTCAACTGTTTATTACTACACATAGTTATGAAATGATAGCTTCATTTAGCAAAGTACAGCTTCAAAATGATAAAAAATGTAGCTATTACGAATTATTTGATGCCCATGGTATTTCACTCAATCATGTATCAGCTGATGTATTAGAAGATAAAATAAAAAATCATGGTAGGTTTAGAGGAGAATAACAAAGAAAAAAGTAGTTATTATTGTAGAAGGGGAAGAAGATAAAAATGTATTTAGTGGTATTGGTCGGTATATCAATCCAACTGTAGATAACAAGTTTGAAATTATGGGAGGAAAAGATAGCGATTGCCAGAAACCTACTACAATAGTAAAAACAATGAAAGGAATAATAGATGACTTCAACAAAGATAGTTTTTCGCTAAATAATAGTATTGTACATAAGATCGGCATTATTTTAGATGGCGATAATCTACCCGATGAGACGAATAGATCGTATATTAACAAGGCTATAACAGGGATTGTTAAATCGTTTCAGAGTGATGGAATTTATACGGTAAGTCAAAACAGTAAGGAATCGCATATAGAACTTACTGTAAAGAGAAACAATCCTAAAAATATTTATATCATTAACCTATACTATTGTTTTATAGAAGGAAATTTGGAAAAATTATTAGCATCTATTATCAATAAAGAAAAAATAAAATATGCATCTTGTATATCTAATTGTTTAAAACTATTAGAAGACGATGCGGTTAATACCAAAGACTATATACATCATTATTTACGGTACGATATATGCAATCAACAGGATAGAAAAGAAGCTAAAAAAAATTGCAGTCTATATTCAGATTTTTATGAATTAGTAACAAACAAAAAATCCTTTGATTTGGAGCAATTAAATAATGACATTAAATCTTTTTTTCAGATGCTAAGGGAAGAGAAGTGATTACCTTAAAAAGTTTTAAACCGTTAATTATTAATTGCTTGTTAAAAAATCGTTTTGTCGTTATAAAACGATACTTTTCATTTATTTTATAGGCATGGTATGCTTTGGTTTGTTCTTTCTTTTGTATCAAGATAAAGAATTGTGCAATAAGCGAAAAATACTTTTTAAGGAGCGAATATTTACTTTGTAATCTAAACACAAAAATCATTTTGAGCTTATTTTAAAAATAAAAAATATCTTTACGCAATTGTTAACCGGGCTTTGCAAACCTTTCTGAATATTTTGTAAAAGCTATTCTTATTGGTGCATGCATGAAAACACCTAAAAAAATATCCCCCAACGGAATTGTTGATGCAATTGTTGAAATTAGATATACATTAAACTATCCATTTGAGATTGCTTTAGGTATATTTTATAGTCATATTAACGATACCTACCAATATACGAGTAGGCCACCCATGATTAATTTAATACCACAATCAAATCAAGTTGTAGATCAAAGAATGCCACTTCAGCTCGGCATGAGATCAATCTTTTTCAATGAAAAAATTAAAATTGAAATAACAGCAGGATCAATCATTTTCAATTGTTTAAATGAATACATTTCATGGGATAATTATAAGATTGAAATTGAATCATTTCTAAAACAATTATCAAATGGTAATGTAATTCAGTCATTTAACCGAGTGGGCATCAGGTATATTAGTCATTACCCTAAAAATACTATAACCGATATTACAAAATTCCGATTTTCACTGGGAATGTCGGAATTGCCATCGGACACATTTTCGTTTCATTCAGAATATAAAATGAATGATTACAAGGTAATTCTTAATTTGAACAACCAAATAGCAGTTTTCAGAGCAAATGAAAAGGGAGAAATAGTAAATACGCCAACTTCTGTTATTGATATTGATGTAATAGATGAAGGATTTGCTGAACCTAATTCTAATTGGTCGGCAATAATAAGCAAAATTGAAAAAGCACATTTAAAGGAAAAAGAAATTTTCTTTAGTTTGTTGCGTGAAAGTTTTTTATCAACTCTTAAAACAGAATATTAATGCCCATTGCAGTACCGAATATCCCCGCTCAATATAGACCTTCTATTGAACATAGCATTCAATATGATTCAAATGGCACAAAGTCAAATGATGATTTTGTTCATCCCAAATATGTCAATAGATACTCGGCGAACACCGTATTTAACTGTGAACAATGTAATGATGATAATAAGTATTTAAAATTAAAATTAGAAATCCAAAAACAAATTAAGTCTAAAAAAGAATACCACCAGGAATGGGATACAAAATTTATTGAGAATGAATTTGATAGGTGCACTAATGCATTATTATCTGAAATACGACCAGACTTAATATCGGTCGAATTAACATCAGAACAAAGTCTTTTTTACATATTGAAAAAAAAATCATTCACCTTGTTTTTTCAATACTTTCTAAGTGAAAATGAATTTGATTCAAATGAAGAAGCATTGTTAAGTATTTTCAATGATGACGAGAAATTACCGAGCAGGGAAGGTGATATAAATTCTGTCATATCGTTTGCAAAAGAGATAGTTTCAAAATAAATTTGAACGATACCCGATGCAATATCCAAGCGAAATATTACCACAGCATACTTACCAGTTAATATCCCCTGAAAAAATTGTAGATTTTTTTCTAATTCGTCATGTTGACAATCAAACGCACGACACAATAATAGACCAAACAACAAAATTAGTCAAACCAGAGTTTATTGCGAATCCAACTGCTCATGCACGCGATTTGTCTACAAGTTTATTAGGTGTATTTACTGTCAATCATACCAAAATACAGCTCACCGACAAAGGTAAAGATGAGTATGCTGTTGCATGGCTTTCTAATGAAGCAGTTAATCCTCTGTTATTCAAAATTCATTTTGACATTTATGAAAACCGCACCTATTGGTTCATTAAAGTATCAAACATCAACAATCAAACTGTACAATACACCAATCCCGAAAATTGTGAAACCCTACATATAACATGCCAAATTGAACATACCCCAATGAAGTGGAATTTTTGGCATTTTTCTATTCGTTGGCAATTCAAAGACGGAAGATATTGGCATACCATGTCTAAAAAAGATATAGAAAAATATTCTCGAAAGATAGGACATGAAACTAAATCCATTATTTCAAAATTTGCTCAAGTACTTGAGCCGGATTTTAAAATAATACCTACGGACATTTATACTAATGGATGAATGCTAGCCCCCCTGCCTTACGCTATTGTGAAATAAGCGAAAAATCAGGCGAGGAATTCTATCATAAAAATTGGGCTCTATGACGAAAATAGTGGGTAAGTTAGTTATATTTTATATTGATTACCATTGAGGATATAGGCAAAACGCCCTCAGAGGAAGGGCGTTGCA
>JASGCP010000069.1 GCA_030053995.1 Phycisphaerales bacterium | reverse complement strand
CTGATTGGCATGATTGTTCTTTTGTCTGAATCACGGATACACGAATTGCTAAGCCTCCCCAGATATATTGGATATTAATCTTTTTTGAAATTTGTTTTTGCCATCAATTGCATCCAGATTTATATAGAGGACACATAAATTTAATAAAAAAGGTAGAGACGCTGCATGCAGCGTCTCTACCTTTTTTGACAACTACTCTGTAACTGAACTAATTAGAGGACTTATCAAAGACTGCACGTTTCAGAATTTGCAGCAATATCACAACTATAATAATTGTATACTTGTGAATTACAATTTTCACAATTTTGACCATTGTCAGTACAACCAATCGCTTCAGGACATGAACCAACACTAAAACATGTATTCCCGTTAGATAGTTTACAACAACCACCAATTAGATTGGAGTCGCAAGATTTAAAACCGCCCTTAATAAATTTCAAAGACTCATTTTTAAGATCAATTCTTCTTAGACTAGATCCCAAGTTCATTAATTTGTTTTTCATATATTTTGTCTGTTTATTATTAGACAATGATAAATAGAAATAGTTTTAAAAATAATTGATTTATCAAAAATGGCATTAACTAAGTTTGGGGTGAAAAGATTTGCAAGGTTACAAAAAAACCGGGCTCTATGATGAAAAGGGGTAGATAAAATATTTTGGCTAAAGCATTCTTATTAAATTTATTTGTCTTCCAGATAAATCTAAATGCAATTTAATGCAATAAATAAATTTCAAAAAAGATCAATAGCCCTGATTTCTTAACCCAAGTTGCTAAACTGATATGCGTAAGCGTATGATAATCAAACAGATAAAAATTTGCGTAGATTGATTTAGGGACTACAACTTAATTTAGTGCAGTTAGGTATACTTTTATATTTGGTTATAGCGTAGTCTTGCACTTATAGAATTGGTCTTGTGCCTTGTTTGATGTCATGTTTTTTGCATCAATATTCAATAAATATGTGTAGCACGCAATAAACCTATCCCATTTTTTTTCCGAACCGTTCTTTTCTAATAATATACATAAGTGTGGCCATGACTATAAAAAACAGTAGCGGGGATACAATAGTTATAAATTCCCAAAATGAACGCTCTAGATTTATTTTATTTTTATTAAGTGCCCGTAGTTTAATCGTTCTATTTCTTGCTATAAACAGGTGCGTCGAACTGGTGAGATAATCAACCGCATTTAAAAGAAAATCTCGGTTTGCAAATCTATAATTATCCAAAAGTAAGGTTCCCATCGGTAGCGGACCAGTAGTTTGGGATACAACATTTAAAAATAGCTGAGCGTTACTGGTAACAATTTGTTGGGTAGGTGATTCACTTTTATTTAAAAAAGACATGCCACTATTTGCTTGAAAATCCAATTTTTCGGTTGGCGTCAAACTAAGTGCATACAAAGAATGAAAATAACCTTCTAATAAAATTGAAATAGGGATATAACTATTATTAAAAGTTTTAAAGTCAGCTTCTGTTCGTACACTATTTAATGATACCATGGCCGGTGAGGAAAGACTACGACTGTTTGTATCGGTGCATAGTAGTATTGTTTTATGAATAGCATCATTTTTGACCGTATCTAAAGAAGAAGGAAAAATACCAACAATTCTATCTAAATTGTTCGATATTGGGTTATGATCGTTTCCGTATAAGAAAGGATCGTATGGCCACGGAAGTTTTTGTATGATGGGCGTATTATCAGGGTTATATCCAACAACTAACGGAATTTTTGCACAATCTAAGTCTTGCACCAAATCACCATTAATGCGTATGCCGTATTTAAATAATATATCATCAAGGTCTAGTCCTCTATCGTACGCTACGAAATCAGATTGTGCACGCATAAGGCTATCCATACTAGCGTATAATTTATCAATAGCCCAAAATATTTTACCCCCATGCATGAGATATTGATCAATTTTTATTTTTTCTTCATTGGTAAATGTTTCAGTAGGTCTTACAATAAGCAATAAATTGACTTGTTGCGGGTTAGGATAACTTTTTTTTAGATCAACAATTCTTAAATTATAATCAAATCTTAAAGATTCACCTAAATCATTCACCGATAAGTCAATAGGTTCGCCATTGCCCACGCAATAAGCAACCGTTGGAATTATTGTTCTAGTCAATTTTTCAATAGCATTTGCAAATTTATATTCTAACAAAGCACTCGCTGCATTGGTTGTTGCTCGTTCATCAATTTGGGGTTCATCATCAATAATATTAAAAGGTTTAAATATAACCTTAGAACTTCTCAAATCTATAGCAACGGGTTGTTTCCCTTCTACAGAAATCAAGGCACCAGGGAATAAAAAAATATTTTTATCATTTTTCGATACAACGGCACTCTTCTGCTCAAAAGGGATTCCTAATCTCGACAAACTATCGTACAAATAAAAGCGACTACTATCATCTAATTTAAGACTATTCAAATCTACAAATTCATATACAAGATTATTTTTAGTTTCATAAGCAAATTCATTAAGTAGATCTGCACAATCCTCTTGTAGCTTTTTATATTTTAGTGGCAAATCACCTGCTAAAAAAATTTTTATGTGCACCGGCGTATGAAGACCTGTTAACAATTGGACGGTTGGTTTTGTTAGCGTATATCTTTTGTCTGCCGTTAAATCAATATTGAACTTAATAAATGATAATAAAAAGTTTAAGAGCAAGGCTATGGCTATACAAATGACTATTGCATATCGTCCTTTCATAAATTGCAGCATGACATAATATTTTTCACAAAGTTAATTAATATTCATCCACTTTAACAAGCGATGTAATGACCACGCACAATAGCTAGGTCCATGTATAAATACGCTTTACCCTTTGATGAATATGAGTCATAATTTCATACGGTATCGTTCCCGCCCATGTAGCTACTTGTTTAATCGACAGATTATTCCCAAATAATTCTACTTGATCATCTTCTTCTACGGCTGGAACTTGCGTAATATCAATCACTAAAGAATCCATCGATATATTACCAATGATAGGACACAAAAACCCTTTAAGAAATACACGAGCCCGTTCATTCCCCAAACATCTAAAGTAACCATCAGCATAGCCAATGCGCACGATGGCCGTTTTCATTGTTTTGGTGGCGGTAAAAGTCTGATTGTACCCCACTGTTTCGCCACGATCAATCCAACGAATTTGAGCAATCGTAGCATACAAACAGCAAACATTTTCTAAGGCAATAGGGGGGGCATCGGCTACCATATTAACTCCGTATAATCCAATGCCTAATCGAACCATGTCAAACACGCTTTCAGGGTGACGAATAACGGCGGCTGTGTTATTTATGTGTTTTAAGAAGGGATACGGTAGAACACTACTCAACTTAGTTGTTATTCTCTTAAATTCCAGTATTTGCAGAGCGGTAAAATTATCGGCATGCGGATCTTCACTACTCGCTAAGTGACTATATACTGATTGTAATACACAGGGGTTACCGGGTGTTAATAAAGATACTGATTCTTCTATATCGAGGTACGATAGACCCATTCTATTCATGCCGGTATTGACTTTTAAATGAATAGGAAATTTATCAACGCCCTCTTTTTTTAAATAGATATGTAGTTTTTTCAAAAGGCTAATGGTATGTACCGCAGGGGTTAAATTGAAGTTAATTAAAGTATCAAAATCAGTAGGGGCTACATTTAATACAACAATAGGTAAAGATATATTCGCCGTCCTAAGCGTAACGCCTTCGTCAGGATATGCTACAGCTAAATAATCTACGCAATGATGTTCTAAAATGTGTGCAATTTCTGCATCGCCACTACCGTATCCTGATGCCTTAACCATCGCCATTAATTTAGTATTGGGCTTGAGTAAAGTTCTAAAAACTCTTAGATTTTCTACCAGAGCAGAAAGGTTAATCTCTAAATAAGTATCTTGTTTTCTCTTTTCTAACCAATGACTAATTTTTTCAAAAGTAAAGGGGCGACTCCCTTTTAACAAAATAAATTCTTTATTAAAATTTGCCGTTGTGGTTTTCGTTAGAAACTCATCAGTAGTATGATAAAAAGAACTCGGAATAGTGAATTTATTAAATAGACTTTTCTGTTCACATAAAGTGGAACCAATCCCAATAAAGCGATCTATTTTTCTATGTTCTAACTCTTCAGCAATACGGGCATAAAAATTTACTTCATGCGTATTGATATTGGTGAAATCAGATAGAATAACGGTTTTACTATTTTGTTTAGCTTGTTGTTGCAAATAATCTAAAGCCATAGAAAACGAAACAGTGTCACTATTGTAGGTATCATTAATAATGGTACAATTATTTACTGCTACTTGTAGTTGCAAACGCATGTCAACTTCCGTCAGCTGCATAATATGTTCTTGAATATAAGACCATGGTAGTTTTAAATACAATAACAAGGCTATGCAAACGATACAATTTTCTATCGATTGCTTATTGCTGAACGGTATTTCTAGTTTTTGCTCTTGCTGTTGATACCGCAGGGTAACAACACTTGTTTGGGCTTCAATAATTTCCTCTTGGATATAAATGTCTGCGTTGGTATTTATTTTACCCCATGTCAGCAAAGAGACTTTATTGTCAATAAGTTCAAATAATAAGGGTGTGTCACCATTAGCTATCAGTACCGCACAACCGGTAAATAACAATAACTTTTCTTTCCATTTTTCGCGAACATTTTCAAAGCCGTTATCGTGTGCATCACCAATATTGGTTAAAATACCAATTGTTGGTTTAATGATTTTTTCTAAGTTAATCATTTCACCCGCCTTAGAAATACCCGCTTCAAATATCGCTAAATTATGTTTGTCGGTTATTTGCCATAAGCTCAGCGGAACACCAATTTGGGAGTTATAACTACGCGGACTTCGTATGACTGAAAACTTAGGTTCTAATAGTTGATATAACCATTCTTTAACAATTGTTTTACCGTTACTACCAGTAATGCCAATAATAGGTATCTGAAATCTAGAACGATGATAGGTGGATAATAGTTGTAGTGCATGAAGTACATCCGGTACTTCTATATAGTTGATAGACTCATATCTTTTTAGATGTTGTGCATCGTGCACAATAAAATTTCGAACACCCTTCTGATATACCTGCTCTAAGTATTTATGCCCATCATTAATTCCCGTAGATAATGCAAAAAATAATGACTCTTCAGCAAAGATAACCATTCGGCTATCATATAATAAATATGCAATAGGGCTATCATCATTATAGCAATAGCTTTTACCTTTTATAATCTTTGTAATTTCACCAAAAGAGTACATACAATGATTAGCTTGTTTGACGTGAAGATTTAGATGGCATGAGGCACGGTACTAAAATACAGAGCAACACGACTACGATCATGATGATATTTTCATAATTGTTGAAAAAAGGACTCGATGCAATTTGTTCGCGCAAGAGCAATTTCAGACCGGTAAACGCTAAAATACAGGCAATACCTTTTGATAACAACATCTTTGTTTTATTGATTCGGTAAAAAATATAAAATAATGTTCGCATACATAATACCGCCAATATATTGGAAGTATAAATGATAAGCGTATTGGTTGAAATACTGAGCACAACCGAAATAGAGTCAAATGCAAGGGTTAAATCAATAATACCAATTAAAATAATTAATACAACCAGGGGGGTAGCATATATTTTGTTATTTATTTTATAGAAAAAAGTTAATCGGTTAGTAGTTGACGATGGCTTGACCGGTAATAGGTACGACACATATCGATATAGTCGATTGTTTGTAAAATTAGAAACCTCCATGGTATCAAACCAAAGCTTGACAGCTGTGTAAATAAGGTATAATCCTAACAGAGTGTATATCCATGTAAAAGAATGAATTAAAAATACCCCACCAATAATAACAATCCCACGCAAGATAACCGCCAGAAATATACCTATGATGAGTAACCGGTCAATATGGGCTTCTTGAACTTCAAACTGTTGAAATAGCAGTATGAATATGAATACATTGTCGAGCCCTAAACCAAGTTCGCTAAGATAACTCGTTATAAACGCACTACTATCTTGTGTACCTTTAGCCCCGTAAATACATAAAGCATACAGGATGGTACTTACTACCCAAATCATACCCATGAAGATTATTTTACTAATCTTAGGTGCTTGCGACAGACTCTTGAAAAATAAAAGCTCGATCAATAACGGTACTAAAGTGATGAGTACAAATAAAAATATTAACAATTTATTAGTTTTGAGGAAATATTAAATATCAAGTTTCATAAGGTTGTTATTATATGTAACAAAACTACGATTTATTTTAAAAGCCTCAATTGATTTGTTGATGTTCAAATACATACAAATGATTGTTACGCGTAAAGTCTGTTTACCTATAAATATGTACAATTCATGTTTTTTAGGTAATAGCAATATCCAAGACTTCTTGCATCGTTTTGACATAATAAAATTTAACATCCTTAATGTAGGTACTTTTAATTTCTTGAACATCTTTTTCATTTTGGCTACACAAGATCACTTCTTTTAATCCTGCTCTTTTTGCTGCTAGTATTTTCTCTTTAATGCCACCAACTGGTAATACTTGACCACGCAAAGTAATTTCCCCCGTCATGGCTAGAAAAGGCTTTACTTTTTTATTTTTCATGGCTGAAATAAGAGCGGTAAGTATCGTAATGCCCGCACTGGGTCCATCTTTAGGGGTAGCCCCTTCGGGTACATGAATATGAATATTATTTTTTGTGAATATATCCGGATTAATGTTTAATAATTGTGCATGAGATTGAATAAAACTCAGCGCGGTAGTAGCACTTTCTTTCATAACATTACCCAAATTCCCAGTCAATCTTAGTTCGCCTTTACCTGCACTCAATACAGTTTCAATAAATAATATTTCACCGCCTAAGTATGTCCATGCCAAGCCAACCGCTACACCGGGCATACTTATTTTTTTGTACAGATCATTATTAAATTTTTCTACGCCCAATATTTTGTATAATTCATTGGTTGTGAAGGGGGATATTATTTTTTTATGCAATACCCATTCTTTAGCCTGACTACGCATCAGGTTTGCCAATTGCCTATCTAATTCCCGAACACCACTTTCGTGGGTATAGCATTCTATTATTTTAAGAATAGTTTGATCGGGTATTTTTAATTTTTGTTTCTCTAATCCGTGATCCCGTTTTTGTTTGGGTATAAGATAGTTTTTTGCAATAGCTAATTTCTCCTCTAATGCATAACCTGTCAAATCTATTATTTCTAATCGATCTCTTAATGCTGGTTGCACATTTTGCAGTGAATTAGCCGTAGCAATAAATAAAATTTTGCTGAGATCATATTCTGTTTCTAAATAGTTATCATAAAAAGTATGGTTTTGTTCAGGGTCTAATACTTCAATAAGTGCTGATGTAGGATCGCCTCTGAACTCGCTACCAACTTTATCAATTTCGTCTAATACCATAACGGGATTACTACTTTTAACCCTTTTTAAATGTTGTAAAATTCTGCCCGGCATAGCCCCAATATAAGTTTTTCGGTGCCCTCTAATTTCACTTTCATCATGAAGCCCGCCTAAGCTAAAGCGAATATATTTTCTACCCATGGCGTCGGCAATACTTTTTGCTAAGGATGTTTTACCAATACCGGGTGGACCTACCAAGCAAAGAATTGGTCCCTTCATATCACCCTTCAATTGCAACACCGCTAAATATTCTAAAATTCTATTTTTAATTTTGTGCATACCGTAATGCTGTTCATTGAGGATTTTCTCACTCCTCTTCAAATCGGCATAATCAACCGTGTACTCATTCCAAGGTAAAGAAACCATGAAATCAAGATAATTGTATGAGATACTATATTCGGGGGATGCTGGATTGATTTTCTCGAGTTTACTCAGGTTTGTATTAAATACATGTTTTGTTGATTCACCCCATTTTTTATCATTTCCCCTTTTACGCATTTCCGATAATTCATTATCGGTCTCTGATCCTAACTCTTCTTTAATACTTTTAATCTGTTGATTAAGAAAATACTCTTTCTGTTGCTTGTCTAATTCTTTTTTAGTTTTATTAACAACCTTTTCTTTCAATTCTACAAATTCTAATTCTTTTTGCAATAGCCCCATAAGATTAATAGCACGCTCATTAAGACTATTAAGCTCTAAAAGCATTTGTTTTTCCTGTACCGTAGAATTATTATGCGTAGCAACAAAATTAATTAAGAATATAGGATCATCAATATTGCGAATGATTAATTGGCCTTCTTCCGATACTTGTGAAGATGACTTTAGAATATTTAAGGAAATCTCCCTGATCGATTCCTGTAGTACCTTAAAATTAGGGTCTTCGAGATTGAGCACATCCTCAATAGTAGAGACGGCTACCTTAAAATAAGGCTCTTCTTCAAGTATGGCATCGCACGAAAATTTTCTCTTGCCCTGAATAATGACCGTATGCGTACCATCAGGCATTTTTATAAATTTAATAATTTTAGCGATCGTACCAATCATATTAATATCACTACCTTTCGGATCATCCACTCGGTTATCTTTCTGTGCTACAACGCCAATAATTTTATTAGTTTTATATATATCCTGTATGGCTTTTAAACTTTTTTCTCGTGTAATAGAAATAGGCATAACAACACTCGGAAATAAAACGGTATTTTTAAGCGGTAGTAAGGGTATGGTACTCGGAAATTGCTCGGACTCTTTACTATCTTGGCTATCTTGTATTGGCATAATAGGAAAGAAATTGATCTCTTCGTTTGTCATGATATACTTTAAATTTGGTATTGCAATTTAGTTGCAAAGTTAAACTTTTTACGGCTTATCAAAAAAATAAAAGATTAATGAAAGATGATCAGGTAGGTACATGTATTTATTGGACAGTTTATTCATTTGATTCGTTTTTTTTTTGTATATTGCTCACTTGCTTTAAAACACCTTGTACAGTAAAATATGAACTTTTGTTATTCCTTATTATTTTTATTAGCTGTTTGCTTTAGTTCTTTTAACGCAGTTGCACAAAATGGGAAACAATCAGTTGATTCAGGAGCACATGCTTTTAGCATTGATCAATGTGTCACTTATTCCCACAACCATAGCTTTGATGTACAGCAATCATTGATTAAGATAAAAGAAGAGATACAAACTAATAGAATATACACCGCAGCCGCTTTGCCCAATATCGTTGGCATTGGACAGGTGCAATATAACCCCCAGGTTCCTGTTGTGTCTTTTGGTAATTTTGAGTTCGCTTTTGGTACGCGTTGGCAGGTAAATAGTTTTATTCAGCTCCAACAAGTAATTTTTGATGGTCAGGTTTTTGTAGGCCTTGAAGCACGGCGTGCAAATATAGATTATGCTAAAGCTAATGCCGCTTTAACGGAACATAAAATTAAAATCAATATATATAAGGTCTATAATCAAATCTTAGTGGCTAAAATACAATTAGCATTATTGGACAGCAATATTGTTAGACTCCAATCCTTATCGCATGATATTGCTTTACTTTATCAAAATGGATTCGGCGACAAATTAGATGTTGATCGAATTAATGTACAACTGAAAAATATAGAAACAAATAAAAGTAAATTAGCTAATAATGTGGTGATCGGTATGATCGGTCTTAAGATTTTAATGGGTATGCCTTTGTCGGACTCGCTTTGTTTAACAGATTCTATTTCTGAAAATGAACTTCAGTTAACAGCGATTAGTGATTCGGCCGTTGACTATAGTAAACGCTTAGAGTACCAACAACTAGAATATGCTAAACGGCTTGCTAATTATGATTATAAACGTTATAAGTTTACCTATATCCCTTCATTAAGTCTTACCGCACAAGGCGGTGCTAATACCTTTAGAAATCAATTTGATCTCTATAAGGGTGTTTACTATGCCAATGCCACTATTAATTTGAATTTACAGGTGCCTATTTATGATGGTAATAAAAAACAAGCACAAGTAAAAATGGCGGCTCTCCGCCGTGATGAAGTTTTATGTAATATTCAAAGTTTGGAAAGAAATATTGACAGGGAATCTACTACCGCCGTTCTTAACTTCCATACAGCCCTCGATAATTTATGGGTACAAAAAGATAATATTCAGCTGTCGGAGTCTATCTTTAACCAAATCGAATTAAAACATAAACAAGGGGTCGCTTCTTTTGCCGATATCAGAAACGCAAATAGTGATCTCGATAATGCACAATCTAATTATATTAATGCTTTAATTGAAGCAGTTAATGCACAAATAGATTACTTCAGTGCCGTCGGAAAACTTTAAAACGATAAAATTCATTCTTTATTATTTATGAAAAACTTTTTATTTACCGGTGTTTTATTTTGTAGTATCGTCTTGTGTTATCCCAATATATCCTGCAAAGAGCACAACGATCTTGTAAAAGAAAAAAATGATCTGGCTAATCTGTTGAAACAAAAAGAGACCATTCAAGATAAAATTAATTTGTTGCAGTATGATATAGAAGCTAAGGATTCTACTTTTAATAATCAAAAAAGCCGTAAACTAGTTGCCGTAACGCCTGTTGTAAGACACGCTTTTAAACATTATCTTGACATAGATGGAACCATTTTTTCTGATAGTATATTTAATGTTACGCCTTCTTACGGTGGTGGACAGGTAAGACAAGTTTTTATCAAGCAGGGTGATCAAGTTCATGTTGGTCAGCTTTTGTTGAAATTGGATAACAATATTATTAATAAGAATTTGCAGGTAGCTTTACAAAATGTGCAAACCTTAAAATCACAATTGCTTTATGCAAATGACTTATTTAATCGTCAAGATAACTTGTGGAAACAAGGCGTTGGTTCGGAAGTGCAATGGTTAACCGCTAAGAATAACAAGGATAACCTTGCTGATCAACTGGCAACAGCTGAGGCAAATGTTAATTTATTACAAGCACAAAAAAATGCTACTAATGTTTATAGCGATGTTAATGGATTAATTGACCAAATAAATGTTAGACCAGGTGAAACCTTCATTGGACAAGGACAAATCCGTATCGTTAATACAAAATATTTAAAACTGGCTATTAATATTCCCGAAAAATATTATTCCCAAATTCATCTTGGTATGCCTGTTGCTTTTCTCACCCCCCAATCAAACCAATTGGCAACCTCTAATCTATCGTTTATTAGTCCTTATATAGAAAATCAATCTAGATCATTTCGTGTTGAAGCAAAAGTTGATAGAAGTTTAGGCTTGGTGCCCAATTTAGTAGTAGATGCACAGGTTGAGGATTATGTTAACCCCAATGCTATTCTAATAAATGTTAACGCCGTGCAGGATGATGGAAAAGGTAAATTTGTTTATGTTGTTCAAGCCGACAGTAATCAATTAGTTGCAAAAAAAAGGTATATCCAAGTTGGTGGCTTTTATGATAATCAGTATGAAGTATTATCAGGCTTACACCCCCAAGATCTAGTAATAACAGACGGTTACCAAAATTTGTTTGATAACTTTCCTGTTCGTTTACATTAAACTTTGGAAGTTCTTTATAGAAATATGGCTGTAACGCATCAAGTTATGTCCTTATAATGTTTTTGCAATAGGGAATAAAACTGGCTCCATGACGAAATGGGTGGGTAAGTTAGTTACATTTTATATTTGATTACCGCTGAGGATATAGTCAAAACGCCCTCAGAGTAAGGGCGTTGCAAAACAAGGCGAACGAAGTGGCTATCGAAAATGGGCAGAGGCG
>JASGCP010000068.1 GCA_030053995.1 Phycisphaerales bacterium | reverse complement strand
CAACTCATTTCGTCATAGAGCCAGTTTTTTGGTTGCAAATCATTGTCAAAAAAAACCTCTATTACCAATAGCTTTAAATTTTTGTGACATATAGATTCTCTTGTTTTTATGCCACAAATATAGTATAATTATTTGAAAATCAAATAGTTAAATTTTTAGAAGTCCCATTAATTGTTTAATAATTAATTGTTCACTCATTGTACCTTAAAACGATAATTTTCATTTTTATAAGGTCATTTTTCTTTCTGGTTCTATGACGAAAAGGGTGGGTAAAATGTTAGAAGTTTGATGATTTTAAAAATGATAATTTGGTATTTTATAAGGTTATTTTTCTTTCTTTTGTCTTGATACAAAAGAAAGAAACAAAGAAAGAATCAAGTATACAGCTTAAGGGTATTCCTACTATATGCTCAATGGTAATCAATATGAAATTGAGCTAAGTTACCTTCGCAATTCGTCATAGAACACCAGATTTTTAGCACCTAAAAATACACTAATCTAAATCAGCCCAAAAACTATTTCTAAACTTAAAATATAGTATCTTTGTGAAAAAAAAATATGAATCAGAATTCTAATAACAATAACGAGCTTCCACCCGGCGAACTGCAAATAGAAATAACCGATGATTTAGCAGAAGGCAAGTATATTAATTTGGCTATTATTACCCATAGTCATGCTGAATTTATTTTCGACTTTATTAACGCTATGCCGAATATGTCTAAAGCTAAGGTCAAAAGTAGATTTATTTTTAGCCCCGTTCACGCCAAACAATTTGCAAATGTATTAATGAGCAATATACAAAAATACGAGTCTTTATACGGTAAAATTAAGGATGCACCGCACAATGTATCGGCGAATATTATGCCTCCAAGTGCACAGGCTTAGATTTTAAAATACTATAAATAACTTTCAATACCTACACAATAACATAATTACAAAAATATGAAAAAAATAAACAGTTTAGCGATCATCTTTATAATAATCATAATCAGTACACTAAACTCGTGTGAAAAATATACCGGCGGTCCAGGAACAAACACAAATGGAAGTCTGTTGGGACATGTTTTTGTATTGAGCAATCAGCCAAGTGGTAATAATATATTTGATTTTTACAGGGATCAAAACGGTTATTTAGAACTCAACAGAACATACAGCACAATGGGATTTGGATCAGCTAATGATTCTTTCACACAAGGCTCTTTATCTTATTCCCCTAATGGTCGATATTTGTTCGTTGCAAACGCCGGCGATAGTTCTATTTCTTCTTTTTCTGTTAATGTCAATAATGCTATTTATGTTTCTAAAATATACTCACAAGGCACGAATCCTGTAAGTCTTACGCTATCAAAAAACAACCGATTTGTTTATGTACTCAATAGAGGATTACCGCTACAACACATCCCCGCTTGTATTTATGGTTACACCTATAATGCATCTACAGCACAATTAGATTCAATACCTAATTCTAAAAGAGTATTACCCGATTCTTTTTCTAATCCTAGTTGTATTAATTTTGTCAATATCAACTCGGGCGACAATTATGATTTAGTAGTAACCGAAACCGACTCAAATAAGTTGGTAAGTTATACCGTGAATTTAACAAGTGGGTTGACTACTTATGCACAAACGGTAAGTACAAATATAACAAATCCCGTGGGTGTAAATGCCTTCTCCAATTTTATATTTGTAGCTGGTAAGGGAACCCCTACTAATGCCACTTACTCTTTAGATGCTAATGGTAATTTCACACCAATTACTACACCGGCATCGGTACAATCATCAGCCTATTGGGTTGCTGGTACAAAAAATGGCACCTTTAGATTCTTTTCTGACTATATTTCTGCTACTATTACAAGTTTTGCATTAAACGGCACATCGGGCAGTTTGACACTTGCCGGAAACCCAGCCGTAACACAAGTAAATGAAGGTATTGGTGAGATGGCTATCAATAACGATGATCGTTTCTTATACACTTACAATCCTAAAAACTACAATATATCTTTTTATACCATCACGGCATCAGGCGGATTAATTAAGCAACAAGAAACTACGCTCAATCAACTACCGCTCACTACAATCGGTATGGCAGCTTGGTAATAGGTATCTATTGAATCTTCTTTATAGGATTATTAGGATTATTACTAACAATTTATAACAATGAGTAATAAAAGAATTGCACCTTTTAGTAAATATTTGGAGCCTACTTTTTTCCTCGACTATAACACGCCCGAGTTGTTACAGTTTGTAGAAAAAATTGTTGCCCCAAGTGACACTAAAACACAAAAAGCAATAAAACTATTTTATGCAGTAAGAGATGGGTGGAAATATAATCCCTATCTGATTGATTTAAACAAAGATCAACTCAAAGCCAGTAGTATTTTTAAAAAAAAAGACGCTTATTGTGTAGAGAAAGCCTTGCTCTTATGTGCACTGTACCGATCGATTGGCATTCCAAGTGGCTTATGCTTTAGTATTGTTCGCAATCATATAGCAACTGAAAAATGGACAAAATTTTGGGAATTAGATACCTTTATACATTGTGCTACTGAAGTATATCTTAATAATCATTGGTACAAAGCTACCGTGTCTTTCGATAAAGACCTATGCTTACGATATAATTTTCCGCCACTTGAATTTAATGGTACCGCTGATACCTTGTTTCAAGCCTATAATAATGACGGGAAGCAATTTATGGAATATGTAACCGAACTGGGGTCTTTTGATGACCATCCTTATGACTATTATCTTTCTTTCGCTGAAAAAGAGTATCCTAATCTTTTTAAAATATTGCAAGCTAATAACATGGTTTTTGATTTGCTACAATATCAAAAAAAAGGCTCTATGACGAAATGAGGGAGTAAGTTAGTTACATTTTATATTTCATTACCGTTGAGGATATAGTATCCACCATATAATAAAAAAGCAAAACAAAAAGGGAATAATAATCAGTTGCTCGGTCACCTTAGGGAATGCCCCTCAACACCTGATCGTTAACCTCATCTTTTGTAACGCTCATATTCTTCAGAAATAATTATTTTTTTTAATTGAAAAATTCTATCATAATTTTGCTCTAAACCTGTCCAACAAATTGACCCCAGCGTAGTTGGAATTAATCATTAGTCCGATCCCCTTTAAAATGCAAGGATGCGACAACCAATTCGCAATTTTCAACTTTCAACTTTCTTTGTCTGAATCACGGATTACCTTACAGGCTAAATCATTAACTACCACCATTAAAGCACGGTGCGATCAATCAGTATTTCGGGCATAAAAAAAGCCTAATTATCGTAATAATTGGGCTGTGAAGCGGACCGGACGGGACTCGAACCCGCGACCTCTGCCGTGACAGGGCAGCATTCTAACCAACTGAACTACCGATCCTCGAGCGTTCTATTTTTTAATACTATGCGAATATACAAACAAACATTTATTTTTGTGTTCAAAAAAAATAAAAAACTTAATTTTGCACTTTAAATTATGAACCTAAGAACATTTTTATATGCTCACTACTCAAAATCGGCAGTTTTTAGAATTTGAAAAAAATATTAAAGAAATATTAGACCAAATTGAAGAAACAAAAAATTTAGCCGTTAAAAATAAAACGATTGATTATACCCCTACCATCAAGCAATTAGCATTAACAGCCGTTGAAAAAAGACGCGAACTTACCAGTAACTTAACCCCTTGGCAACGCGTGCAGCTCAGTCGTCACCCTGATAGACCTTACGCCCTCAAACTTATTGAGAAAATGAGCACTAATTTTGTGGAACTACATGGGGATAGAAATTATAAGGATGATAAAGCCATGATTGGTGGCTTTGCTCAATTAGACGGTGAAACCATGATGTTTATAGGCCAGCAGAAAGGAACGAATACAAAAAGTAGACAACTGCGGAACTTTGGTATGGCTAACCCCGAAGGATACCGTAAAGCACTCCGACTAATGAAATTAGCCGATAAGTTTAATAAACCAATCATTACCTTGGTGGATACCCCAGGTGCTTTTCCAGGAATAGAAGCCGAAGAACGCGGTCAAGGCGAAGCTATTGCCAGAAATATTTACGAAATGTTTAAGTTTTCAGTGCCGATTATTGTTGTCGTTATTGGCGAAGGTGCTAGTGGTGGTGCACTGGGTATTGGCGTTGGCGATCGGGTATTAATGCTTGAAAATACTTGGTACTCGGTAATATCCCCTGAAAGTTGTAGCTCTATTCTGTGGCGATCTTGGGACAAAAAAGCAACCGCTGCTGAACAGTTAAAACTTACCGCTACCGATATGTTGAAAAATGGACTTATAGAAGAAATTGTCCCTGAACCTTTTGGCGGTAGCCATTGGGACTACGATGAAACCGCTCAAATCTTAAAAAAATATATCAAGAAAAATTTGACAGAACTGCAAACACTCGACTCTAAAACAAGAATCGATAAACGGATAGAACGATATAACAAATTAGGACATTGGATTGAACGATAAATAAAACTGGCTCTCTGACGAAATGAGTGGGTAAAATGGTAGAAGTTTGATGACTTTAAATTTGGTATTTTATAAGGTCATTTTTCTTTCTTTTGTCTGAACCGTGATTTATATGATTAAATGATTGGTATGATTGTTCTTTTTTCTGAATCGCGGATACACGGATTGCTAGACTGGCTTTCTTTGATATATTCGCATCTGCCCATTTTCGATAGCCACTTCGTTCGCCTTCTTTTGCAACGCCCTTCCTCTGAGGGCGTTTAGGCTACACACTCAACGGTAATCAATATGAAATTAAGATAAACTATCCCGTCTTTTTCGTCATAGAACGATAACGCTATAAAGATGCTCGTAGCGAAACAATAAAATTTAATCCGGGTGCACTAATACCACTAGCAAAATAGCGATAATTCATGTTCAACAAATTTTCAGCTTGAAAGTTTATCAACAAATGTTTAGCTAAAAATATTGACCCGCTAACATTTAAAGTACCCCAAGCTGGCAAACCATTTGCGGTAGCATATTGTAGATTATCTTCACCACTCGGACTATAATTTTGTAAAGTTTTTGCACCGTTAAACAAACTATAAATACTAGCAGACCATAAACGGCGGACATGTTTAATGCTCACCCGTCCATAAATTGGTGGTACATGATCTAAAGGAACTTCCCGACCATTCTGAAAATAACGACCATAAGTATAGGTTACTACGCCCTCGATAAATGTTCGTTTTACAAACTCCCATGCGATATTTGCACTAGCACCCGTAATATAAGCACTTGCTTTATTTTGCGGTGCATAAACGGCACTCTTTACCCCTTCGTAGAGAACGCTATCTGACCCGTTCCAAGTAAAAGGACTTACAACCAAGGCATTAACAAACCAAGTATAAAATACGGATCCGCCAAAATTAAACTTACTCCCGTAACGATTAAAATTAATTTCTGTATTGTATGTATATTCAGGCTTTACATTTTGGTTAGGAACGATCAGCGTGCCCGGCTTCGATTCAAATACTTTTGTTAAGTCATCCACATTCGGCGATCGAAAACCGCTACTTGTCAAAAAAGCGATTCTAAAATTTTTAGGCGTTGTATAAACAAGCCCGATATTACCCGTAGGAGCTATATTAGTTTGAATATCTTGCGTAAAAGGAATACCGAGTAAAGAAGTATCAGAAAAAACAGCGTTTAATCGAACAAAACTAACACGCAAACCGTCATTAAGTGTCCATCGTTTATGAAACTTCCACGCATGTTGGGCATATAATGCTTGATAGCCCATCTGCGTTGGTCCATCCGCGTAGCGTGTTTGCACAGCAAAAGTAGCCTGCGTAAGAATATTAACGCCTTCCGCCGTTGAACGAACAAAATTATTATACGATTCTACTCCGATATGCAATTCGTGTTGCTGATCCAAATGTTGCAAATCAAAATTACCACCAAAAACGCTCACCCGTTCATAGTTATAGGTCTTATTATTACTATTAAATTTTCGCGAGACACGACTTTCATAAATATCTTGATAACTCGCAACAACCTTCAGTTGATTAAAAAAATATCCTTGCTGTTGATTATTAAAATGATAAGCGATCAAATTTCTAATTTGCGGACCATAATAATATTCGGCATACACCGGTAGCCCTTTAAGTGTATCCGTGAGCCGATCATACCGTGGAATATTGGTAGAGCGACTATATTGCCAATTCAAGATATGTTGGCTATTTTTATTGGGCTGAAAAAGAATTTTCTCAACAATATCTACTTGAGCATAACCAGTAGGACTTTGTTTATTAGGGTTAGGATTCGGCAAGGCAGTATCTCGGTTATTAATTCTTTGAACAACAAAAGGCTTCTGTCCAAAATTAGCGGGCAGGTTAGGGCGGTAGTTGCCTTGCATAACATCACCAAAACTACCATAAGTAACAGAAGACACCCATGCCCATTTCTTACCGCCTACATTAAAATCAATATGTCCGCGTTGTTCATTAATAGCAGATGCATAGCGATACACAACATTACCCGTAAACAAAGGCTTTTTAGAAGAAGATAAAACAGGATTTTTAGTGTACATATTCACCACACCGCCTAAAGCATCGCTACCATAAAGCGTAGATGCCGGACCGTACCACACTTCTATTCTTTCTAAGCTAAGATTATCAACCGTAATAATATTTTGCAAATGCCCGGCACGATAAATAGCATTATTCATTCTGATACCATCCACATTAAGCAAAATACGGCTCGCTTCAAAACCTCGAATAATAGGGCTACCGCCTCCTTCTTGGCTCTTTTGAACATAAACAGCACCCGAGTTAAGTAGTACATCAGCGGTATTTGGTTGCAAAGACAACTGATTAGGGTCTTTTAACACCTTAATAGTTTGTGATATATACTTTGTTTTTTCTGGAAAAATAGTTCCCCATACAACAACCGCATCTAAATCGGTTGCCGATAGATGATTGGTATCGGTTTCATAAAAAGATTGTGCTGATGAAGAATAAAAAACAAATAAAAAACAACATACCCCTATTACTTTACACATAAAACTTAAAAAACGATTTTTTTACTAGCCCGTTACAAAAATTCAATTGCTCATTTAAGATAGTAAAAAAACACCAATATACCCGACTATCGTTAGTTGACTTTATACATACACGATAAAATAAAAAATAGTTTTTTAACCTTCCCTTATATTATTTGTCTAACTACTATCGATATAATTAATAAATTTAATAAAAATTCATGAAAAACAAATCAATAAATTTAGGTTCTGTGCTAACAAGGAGTAAGATTAGCCAGATATTTGGTGGTAACAAAAAAAATGTTTCTAGAAGTTTCTGCGATAATGAATGCAACCATGATCAGGTTTGTCAGGACTGTGCTTTAGGCTTTATCTGTCTTCAATGTAGTCCTGATACGAAAAAAGGTAAGCATCTGTAATGCCACCAGAAAACAATAAACCCGATTCATACAAAAAAGGTTACCAGTTACAAGGTAACCTTTTTTGTGTAACTTAGCGGATGATTGAATTTGTTAAGCACATAGTACAAAACAAATAACTTATTGAAAAAATTATTACCCATAAATTTAAAACCATTATTAGAAGACCTACCAACGGCATTATGTAACAATATTGCAACTACGGTTTTACGATTAGATAAAATACACGCACACATTGGGGGCAACAAATTTCTAAAACTATTGGGTTACGAAAAAGAAATAAAAGAAAAAAAATGCAATCGCGTTGTCAGCACCGGTGGCTATTATTCTAATCATTTATATGCCTTATCGTATTGGGGGTGGCAAAACAAAATACAAACAGTGGCTATACTGAAGGGCATGCGTCCTGATAGTCTATCCCCTACCCTTCAAGACTGTGAAGAAAAAGGCATGGGGTTGATATTTATAGATCAAAAACAATACAAAGAACTAAATCATTACCAAGAGACCTTCATGCAAGCAGGCGATTACTGGATAAACAGCGGTGGGTACGGTGTTTTAGGAACTGTGGGCGTACAAGCATTAATGGAACATATCAATCAGCAGTTTACATTTACGCATATTATATGTGCCTGTGGTACGGGCACTACATTAGCCGGGTTATGCTTAGGTGCTCAAGCACATCAAAAAATAATTGGAGTCAGTGTATTAAAAGGACACGAATCTTTAGAAAACGAAATAGTAGCACTACTACCGTATCGGATACCTTTTACTATTCTCAACAATTATCATCAAGGAGGCTATGCTCGTTATACCAAAGAGTTACTACAATTCATGAGCAGCTTTTTTGATCGTACAGGCATTCCATCAGACTTTGTATATACTGGAAAATTATTCTTTGCCTTAGCTGATTTATACAAGCAACAATATTTTACATCACGGGATAAAGTATTAGTAATTCATTCGGGGGGCATACAAGGTAATCGGGGGCTACGGATATTAGATTCATTTATGGCTCTCTGACGAAATGAGTGGGTAAAATGGTAGAAGTTTGATGATTTTAAATTTGGTATTTTATAAGGTCATTTTTCTTTCTTTTGTCTGAACCGTGATTTATATGATTAAATGATTGGTATGATTGTTCTTTTTTCTGAATCACGGATAGGATACACGGATTGCTAGACTCGCTTTCTTTGATATATTCGCCTCTGCCCATTTTCGATAGCTACTTCGTTCGCCTTGTTTTGCAACGCCCTTCCTCTGAGAGGCATTTGGGCTATATCTTCAACGGTAATCAAATATAAAATGTAACTAACTTACCCACTCATTTTGTCATAGAGCATTCTATTGGCTATCATAGCTTTTAAACACTAACCTTGCAGGTTTTGGGGATTGGTTGTCTTATAGATAAATCTGGAGGCAATTGGCAAAATCCGGTGTAATCCGTGATTCAGAAAAAAGGAAATTGGATAATTGAAAATTGGTTAACCATTATCAATTATCCATTAATAAAACCTCTTATACCCTCAAAAAAAATGATTTAGCCAAATAGCACTTACTAATAACAGCATTCGGTTGGGCAGTTTCCCGGCGTTGAGTTACACCTCGTAGCAAGTGGATAATTACATTTTGCATCACCCAATGGATACAAGGCACAATATGTGTTTCCGCTATCCTTATAATAGCAACAGGTAACGCATTCGGTACAATCTTTCCCACCGCTAATTTTTTGTAAAGCCTTATTTTTTAAATCATGTCTGGTTAAAACAGCACCCAATGTTTGCAATTTTCTCTTCATAGATATTTGTTTGTTTTCAATAAAATGGCAAAGTTAATGCAATAGTTCAAGAAAAAAAGAAAAAACTTTAGTAGTTTATATTGACCTTTTAACCTATATAACCTAAATTTGATAAGTACAATTATAAGCCCTTAGCTTATACTGGTCGCTTACTATATATTTTAAATCTTATCTTCAAGAATCAATAATATTTGCTCATTGCATGGTATATGTTTCAAAGCACACCAGATAAAACTACGAGGTCATTAGACGATGTCAATAGTACAATTGATACCAATAAAAAACATTGGTTTCAGAAAACACTATCTTTTTTAGGTCCAGCTTATTTGGTAAGCGTTGGCTATATGGATCCAGGTAATTGGGCAACCGACTTACAGGGAGGGGCACAATTTGGATACAAGCTGATTTGGATTTTATTACTCAGCAATATTATAGCCATTGTATTACAGAATTTTTCAGCACGCTTAGGCATTGTTCGTCGTGTTGATTTAGCACAAGCCAATAAAATTACTTACCCTTTACCCGTCAATATCAGTTTATACATATTAGCTGAAATATCCATAGCAGCCTGTGATTTAGCTGAAGTATTAGGTATGGCTTTGGGTTTACACCTGTTAACAGGTATGCCACTTATTTACGGTGTTTGCATTACGGTGTTGGATACTTTTTTAATATTATGGCTTCAGCGATATGGTCTTCGTAAGGTTGAGATGTTTATTATATCGCTCGTTCTTTTAATTGGTGTATCATTTTTTATTGAAATAATTTTTGCTCACCCCCAATGGACCGAGGTTGCACACGGTTTTATACCAACTAATTTGAATGGATCCGCACTCTACATAGCCGTTGGTATTATTGGGGCTACCGTTATGCCCCATAATTTATACCTCCACTCATCGCTGGTACAAAGTAGGCAAATAGAACAAAATCCTAAAGCTATTAAAGCGGCAATTAAATTTAACAAAATCGATACCGTGCTGGCTCTTAATTTTGCTTTTTTTATTAATGCAGCTATTTTAATTGTTGCGGCTAGTGTTTTTTATAAAACGGGGCATTATCAGGTCGCACGTATTGAAGATGCTTATAAACTTTTAGCACCTTTAATAGGACACAAGATAGCCCCAATAATTTTTGCTGTTGCCCTGATTGCTGCAGGGCAAAGTAGTACCATCACCGGCACTTTAGCAGGACAAATTATTATGGAGGGCTATTTACAGCTTCGTATCAATCCATGGGTTAGACGCCTGATGACGCGTTTATTAGCAATCATTCCTAGCGTTTTGGTTATATTGATTATGGGTGATGATAAAATTGATAGCTTATTGATATTGAGCCAAGTAATCTTGAGCTTGCAGTTAAGTTTTGCGGTTATTCCCTTGATACATTTTGTAAGTGATCGTTCAACGATGAAAGAATTTACTATATCAACATCATCAAAAATAATTGGTTGGGTGATCGCCTTGTTATTGGTATATCTTAATATGAAATTGGTATTTGAAACGGTAACTGCTTTAATGAATCAATATCAAATGCACATTGCCGTTAAAATTTTATTGATTCTGTTTTTTATTTTTATGGCTTGGCTATTTCTGGCTATGTTTTTTATACCAATATTACAAAAAAATAAAACACCCTATCTCAAAGCATTTCATCATGAGCTACCGTTGATAGAAAATTATCAAATTCCTCCTGCCGTAACATATAATACTATTGGTATTGCCGTAGATTTTACCAAACATACACATCAATTAATTACGCAGGCTTTACAAGTAGGTACACCTAATACATTGTTTATATTCATTCATGTTGTAGAAAGTAGTTCTGCAAGGTACTGGGGAGCTAATACCGATGATGCAGAAACCCGAACTGATAAACAAAAAATAGATCATTTAGTACAGCAAGTTGAACAATTAGGGTATCGTGCTCAAGGAATTTTAGGGTTTAATGATCGTGTAGCAACAATTGTTAAAATCGTTGACGAACATCAGGTTGATTTACTGATTATGGGGGCACATAAGCATAAAGGGCTATTGGATTTAATATTAGGACAAACAATTGATAAGGTAAGACACCGAGTAAATATTCCTATACTGATCATTAATAGGTAAGGGGGCGTTAAAGATTATATTTTGAGGACAGTACTTTTTTGGCTCTATGACGAAAAGTGTGCTTAATTTAGCTCACTTTCATATTGATTATCATTGAGCGTATAGCCCTTACTCTGCAGGCTTGATTTTTTCTTTGTTTCTTTCTTTTGTATCAAGACAAAAGAAAGAAAAATAACCTTATAAAACTTTAAATGGTCGTTTGGAAAAGCAACTTTTTAGCTCTAATTTATGGGTATATTGAGGCACTCTTTTTTTACTTTAAAATTTACATTTTACAGGCTTACGCCTCACAAAATAAACTTGACCCGCAAATTTACGAGGTGTAGTAGATGTTCGTTTTTTTCTCTTTCGGATTCATAAACTTTTTGCTTAAAACATTATATGATTAATG
>JASGCP010000067.1 GCA_030053995.1 Phycisphaerales bacterium | reverse complement strand
AACATTTAAAGGTTCTAACCATGATCCATTAATAAAACCTCTTAGCACCTCAAAATATGATTTAGCCAAAAAAATAATAATAATATTTTGTATTTAATTATTTATTGACTATCTTCGCATAAAATATCGAACTCAATTAACTAAATATCAATCAAACTAAACAGGGCTCAATAACTTTTTATATCAATCAAACTAAACAGGGCTCAATAACTTTTTATATCAATCAAACTAAAGACAGCCCGATAACTTTTTATTGTATCATTTGTTGCATACAATAGATTTTTTCAAAACATAAAACAAAATTTATGAAACAGAAATCAATGAGTATTGATTCTACTCTAACAAGAACCGAAATTAGAAGTATTAGTGGTGCTACAGGTGGCCAATCATGGAAAGTGGTCGGTAAAGACGGACAGGGAAAATGGTGCCATAATGGGACTGCGCCTAAAAATTATCATCTTTCGTGTCCTGGTAATGGGCATGCTTGTCAAAATCCGCTTGTTAATGACCACTGTACCCCACACTGTAATGCTCCGACTTTTGCAGAGCAAGATGCCGGATTCTTTTGTTGCATTGTCACTTGTTGAGTAGTACGAGTCAGCGTACTTTTATTAATTTTTATATCTACTAAAATAAATAACGGATGTAGTTTATTGAATAAGGTTGTCAATGCAAATTGGCAACCTTATTTATTTTTTATATAATACTTATCAGTAAGATCGACCAAAGAATATTGTGCACCTTTTTTGAGATGCTCATGAGATACTAAGTAAGGTACAATCTTAGCCTAACAGCGATTTAGATAGTATTACAAATCTCTTTAGATTCCACGAATACGGCATGGTAAATATACACTTCATTTAAATTACCAAAATAGTATGCCTAAGGGATTTTAAAAACAAATGAAAATTAACTATGTGAAACATGATATATAAGATTAATATATTATACTTGGGGGTAGTTTATTTTTAATATGCCATCAATTTTACCTTCAGAAATTAATCAATAATGAAAGGATATATATTCGTATTAATCAGTTTTATATCAGTGATATGTGTAGGATGCTCTCCCACTTATTATCTTATTAATGGGAATACTAAAAAAATAATGGACTCTAAAAGGACAATTTCCCCCGATAAAACAAATATCATATTTAAAACAAGCAATTTTTAAAAATGGTGAATTAGATTCGCTTCCCAAAACAGCTATTATTTTGTTTGATCCTGATATTCTAAGTTTTATTGATTCAATGGGTCTTAATCGTAATAATATAAAAGCATTACAGATAGGTTGGGCATTTTATAATATTTTGTATGTTTATAAAGACAAGGATTATAGTTTTATACTTTTGTCAGGTATTCACGGTGCAGTGAGTGTTAACCTATTAACATCTGAGTTAGCCGCATTAGGCGTTAAAAAAATTATACATATTGGTATTTGTGGCGTATTTGGTAAACAAAATGAATCGTGCAATTTTTTAATCTCACTCGGTAGTTATAAAGATCACGCTACGATGCTCATGAGCAATAACTATAATCAAAAAATAGTTTACTCGGATACGACATTATCAAATGGATTATATTGTTATATCAAGCGATATAACAATAATACCTGTAAAGGTTTTGGATATACAATGCCATCTATTATTACCAACCCCAAAGGAGTATTGATGCTATTTTACAATGGAAGAGTAGTCGTTACCCTAAACCAGATTATATAGAAATGGAAAATGCAGCCGAGTTTGAAGTGGGTGCTATTAATCATATCGCTACTGTTAGTATTTTAATTCCTTCTGTTTTCGAAAAGGAAAAAGGCAGTACCACGAATATTTAGATTGGGATATCCGGTCATCAAAAAACATAGCATTAAAAACCTGCTTAGATTATATAAGAAAATATGGAAGTCAATAGCTTAATATTGATCATCGCTCTATATCAACGTACATTTAAAAAGATTGTTTATATTATAATAAAATCAGCATGAAACATTTTTTTAATATGTATATTTCTCGATGTTAATGGCTACAATCATGCGTAAAGAAAACCTTAGATATTTTAAGTGTATTAATATCAGTTTTTTTTTTATACTCTATGCAATAACCAATTCTTATAGCCAAAATTTTGGTGGTAATCCATTTTCGACTAGGTGGGATCAAGTTAACAATAAATCGGTAAAGGTTATTTTCCCAAGAGGCTATGGCTTAGAGTATTCGGCAGAGCGCATTGCCCACATAGCCAATGATTTAGCATTGCATCATGCAACGAGCATTGGTCCTAAATATAGAAAAATTAGTGTTGTGTTACAAGCAGATCAATTAGTTACTAACGGGTTTGTTCAGTTAGCACCTTGGAAAAGTGAGTTTTTTTTAACACCCTTGCAAAATCCTTTTCAACTGGGTGCTATTCGTTGGTCTGACTATTTGAGCATTCATGAATATCGTCATGTGCAGCAATACAGTAATTTTAATCGTGGGTTATCAAAAGTAGGTTCTATTCTTTTTGGTGAAGCGGGGCAATCCTTGCTCAATGCTATGTCTATTCCAGACTGGTTTTTTGAAGGCGATGCGGTTTTTAATGAAACAATGTTTTCTAATCAAGGTAGAGGTAGATTACCCTTATTTATGAATAGCTTTAAAGCACTTTATTTAGCCGATAAGCATTATTCTTTTGAAACCATCCGTAATGGCTCGCTAAGAAAATATGTACCCAATTGGTATAATTTTGGATATTTAATTGTTAGTTATGTCAAAATTAAATATGGTAAAACTATCTGGTATCCAATTACTGCCGATGCGTCAGCATTTAAAAATCTATTTTACCCTTTACAAAGGTCTATAAAAAAAAGAACGGGTAAAAGTTATAAGACTATTGTTAAAGAAGCATTTGCTTATTATGAAAACCAATGGAAGTTAGAAAAACAGAAAAATGTTGATTGGATAACCCCAACGGTTAAACATGATGTCGTTAATTATTTGTATCCCTATACCATTGATTCCAGTATCCTTATACTGCGTAATAGTTTGCGAAATATTCCAACATTCTATAAAATTACTGGTAACAAAATAAAAAAAATTATTGTTAGAGATATTACGGTTGATGATTATTACTCTTATAAAAACAACCGTATTATTTATACGAGTTATGACCCAAGTGATCGTTGGAGCAATCAAAATTATAATAGTATTCGTATCTATAATTTGAAAACACATCGTTATAAAACAATTGTTAAGTATTCCCGATACTTTTCCCCCGATATCAATCAACAAGGTACAAGAATTGTTGCCGTAGATATTAAAGCTAATTTTACATCAAGTATGTGCTTGTTAAATGATCAAGGACAGATATTAAAACAGGTTAATGGTGGTGATAGCTTAGTTTTTTCTTATCCTAAATTTGCCTATAACGATACCGATATCTATGTTGTAGCAAGAAATAGTAGGGGGAATATGAGTATTGGTCGATATACGCACGATAGTTTAAACTGGTTATTCCCTTTTTCTAATCGTACAATTGGTTTTTTAAATGTGCAACATGATACTTTACTGTTTGTTGTTACTAATGATGGTTCTGATGAATTATGGGCTTATATAGACAAAGATTCTTTATCTCATAAACTTTTTAGATTAGCACAATATAGTACGGGTATTTATCAAAGTGCTTTGAATAACCATGGACAAATTGTCGCCAGCTGTTTTACGAGTGAAGGTTATCGTTTAGCACAGTTAAATCCAGCATGGGAACCTTTAAACTTTGGAAAGGAGTTATATCCGCTTTATATTGATTCAGGTTTGGCAACAAAATATTTTAATAAAAACTATCTCAACACAGTATCAGATACGCCGTACTATCCTATAAAAAAGTATCCTTTATTTTCACATCCTTTTAATATTAATACCTGGCGCCATTTTTATTTATACCCAATTTATAATCTTACTATTTTGGGAAATAATGTATTAAATACAACTCAAACATTGATCACTTTCCAATTTAACCAAAATGAACGAAGTCATTTATTTGGCGGGCAATTTGTCTATGGTGGGTTTTATATTCAACCAACGGTTAGTGGTAACTATACTTTACACAGAAGTATTTTAAATGTTGCTAAACAGACATTCATCTGGAATGAATGGAATTTTTCTGTAGGTGGTATTCTGCCACTTAATTTTACCAAACGAAGAAATTACCAAACCTTAAGTGTTAGCTTATACAATACTACGGTAGGATTTTCAGGCAAAGATGATAAATATTTATTTCCAATAAATTTAATTAATTATGTGCAATTGGGGGTTACCTATTATAGAAGTACCCAACAAGCCACTCAACAAATATTTCCGGATTTTGCCCAAAATTTGAGTTTTACCGCTAATCAAGCACTAACGGCTCCTGTTCATCAATATTTACTTAGTACCTCATTTTATTTTCCTGGTATTTTTAGAAATAATAGTTTGGAATTAGACATCGCTTATCAATTGAGAGATAATAAAAAATTATACTATTATACTAATGCATTCCCATTTTCAAGAGGGTATATAGCTATTAATTTTCAGCATATTTACAAAGCAGGTTTAAATTATCATTTTCCAATTGTTTATCCTGACTGGGGGTTTGCGAATATTTTGTACTTTTTCAGAATTAGGGCAAATGTTTTTGGTGATTGCACCATAGGCGGATATAATCAAAACCAATATCTTTTTCCTTCTACGGGCATTGAAGTGTATTTTGATACCCGAGTATGGAACGAATACAATTTTACTTTCGGAATAAGATATAGCCGTACTTTATTAGGCGTGGGTGGTAATAGAGTTGAGTATATTATTCCCTTTAATTTATTTAGTAAGCCCTGAAATAATTGAGTAAGAAAATAGCCCATCTCTTAACTTAGGCTCAAACCAAGTACTTTTTGGAGGCATGATTTCGTTATTGTCGGCAACCAATAAAAGTGTTTCTATAGGTAACGGGGCAAGTTTAAAAGCTACACGGGCTTGACCACTGTTGACACATCGCTCAAGTTCTTTAGTTCCCCGAATACCGCCAATAAAGTCGATTCGCTTATCTGTTCTTGGATCATTAATGTTTAATATTTTTGATAGGAGCTGATTTTGCAAAATACTAACATCTAAACTACCAATAATATCGTTGGCATAGCGGTCATGCTTAGCTATTAGTTCATACCAATTACCAGATAAAAACATGCCAAAATGTTTCTGCTCGATAGGCTGATTGGTTGTTTTACCAATGCAATTAACTATAAAATTTTCTTCGATAGCTTTTATGAATAAGTCATCATTTAAGCCATTAATATCTTTAACAACCCGATTATATTCCATGATGTGTAGCTCATCAGTAGGAAATATAGTTGTTAAAAAATAAGGGGCTATATTGCTATTTTCCTTATATACTCGGTAAGCCGAAGCTGCCCGATGATGTCCATCAGCAATATAGGTGTAATCAACCTGCGATACAAATAAATCAGTTATTTGTTGGACAATCTTACGGTCATCAATGCACCATGCTTTATGAATAATACCATCCGATTCGGCGGCTGTAAAATTATATATCGTATTGTTAGATTTTTTCCAATCATTAAGTATCGTCTTAATAGTATTATTTGCTCTATAAGCTAAAAAAACATTCCCGGTTTGTACACCGGTTGTTTGAATATGTAATATTCTATCTAATTCTTTATCAGGTCTTGTTAACTCATGTTTTTTAATCTTATTATTTTCATAGTCGATTAGTGAACTTAGTGCAACTAATCCTGTTTGTGTATGGAGTGCTGTATTACCTGATGCGTCCGAAGGATATGACATGGTTAATTCATAAATGTAGTAACACTCCTGTTGATCATAGAACAATCGATTGTCTTTTAAGAATTGTTGTAAATTATGTTCTGCTTGTTTATAAACTGAAAGATGGGCTCCTAGTTTGTCGGCGGGTACATCAATTTCACTTTTAGTAATGTGTAAAAATGAATTGGGGTATTTTCTTCCAATGATCTTTGCTTCTTCGGTGCTTAATACATCGTACGGTAAGGATGCTAATTCACGGGCTAAAACGCTTGATGTGCGTATCGATCGAAATGGTTTAATAATTGGCATAAGTTTATATTAAGGGCTTGATTTATAGTCATTAGTTTTATTGTTGTTGTTTATGAAAATCATGCAGGATGTTACAGAGCTTTTCTACATCTTCAATTGGTAAGGCATTGTAGAGACTAATTCTACATCCTCCTTTGGTACTATGCCCTTTTATGCCCACAATATGATTGTTTTTACAAAAGGTTAAAAATGATGGCATTAAAGATTCTTGTTTTAAATAGAATACTATATTCATTTTACTTCTATCAGCTTTGTGCACCCTACAATCAAAGGTATTGCAGTTGTCGAGAGCATCATAGACCATTGTAGCTTTTTTTTCATTTATAGATTCAATGGCAGTTATTCCACCCTGCTGTTCTATCCATTGTAAAGTTAATAAACAGGCATAGATTGCAAAAGTCGGGGGGGTATTTAACAAAGAGTTTGCCTCAATTTGTTTTGTATAATGTAGCAAATCGGGGAATAGCCTTTCACTTGGAGGTACTTGTTTTAAAACCTTTGTATTGAGTATGACTAAGGTAGCACCTGCAACACCGATATTTTTTTGAGCACCGGCGTATATCAAAGCAAACTGGTTAAAGTCCCGTTGCATACTTAATATATCACTACTCATGTCAGCAATAATTGGGATACGAATTGGTGGCGTTGTATGCCATTGCGTACCTTCAACTGTATTATTGGTGGTAATATGTAAATATTTAGCACTATCATGAATATCCAATTCCTTAGGGATATAAGTATGATCTTTATCTTTTGATGAAGAAGCCAGATGAACATTTCCGTATAAAGAGGCGGCTTTGATAGCTTTTTCACCCCAAATGCCATTATTGCAATAACAGGCCGTGTCGTTTGTACCCAAAAAATTCATTGGTATTTGTGAGAATTGTAAAGAAGCCCCCCCTTGTAAACACAAAACCTGATAGTCATCATTCAAATTCAATAGCTTTTTTGTTAGTAAACGAACATGATCAATAATCTCAATGAAGGCATCGCTGCGATGGCTAATTTCTAATAGAGACAGTCCAGAGCCATTATAATTAATGACACTACTTGACAATTTTGTTAAAACCGATTTAGGTAATATTGCAGGACCAGGATTTAAATTGATTGGAGGCATTGTTTATTCTTGTGTTTTAGGGGTAATAGATTCATCAAAAGCAAGTCCACCGCTAATAACAAATTTCATCGCATCACCCGCATTAATTTGATTCAGTACTTTGATTTTATACTTAGGTAATAGATAAACATTACCAGCAATACCGTAGGACTGCGGAACATAAACGGACATATACTCTTGTAACTCAAATCGTGATAGTTCTGTTTGCGTTATAAAACCTACACGCCATATATCTGACTGCTCAATGCACACTAATACGGCTTGATCAAACTTTCTTTTATTGCCTGAAAATGCTTTCATGAAATCTTTTACGGCAGAATAAACAATTTTTGCACCGGGCGTTTTTTCTAATAGACCACCAATATATCCTATGATCTTACCAAAGAAAAATATAGAAGAAATCCACCCTATAAATATTAAAATAGCAATAATTATAATAAAACCTAATCCAGGAATTCGCTCTATTGAAATAAGTTTACTATTTTGTAAGAACTCGGGCAATACCGCATGCAGAAACTTGGGTAACAGATCATTAACAACATTAAAAAGATAGGCTATCGTTAATATCGTAATTGTAACGGGTGTAATAATCACTAAGCCTTGCAATAAATATTCTAATAGTTTAGAAATTGATACTTTTAAAAATCCTACTTTTTTCATTGCTATTATATTGTTATTTTAGATATCAAAAATTGCTATTCATGGTTTTGAAAATAGACTTTTTTTATATAAGAAAGCGTAGTCATAAAATATTGGTCTATCAACCCTAACAACCAATTGGGTGCATGATATATGAGATCAATTCCATCCATATTTATCAAAGTATAATAAAATATAATCCATTAAAAATGATTCTTGGTCTTTAAGCGAGTAAGGTGGAAGTACTTTAATTTGTTGATAATGTGGCCAGCCATCCTCATCAAATCCCATTAATTGAAAATAAGTACCTTGTAGCAAAAAACAAACGGCCACATGCATGAGGTCTTGTTTTTCTTCTTTTGAATACTTCTTTTTAAAAATATTTGTTTCCTGAATTCCAATTAAAAAAAGGATTGATTCAATATCCGGCTTTTTATCAAAATGTTTTTGCCATTTCTCAATAAACTTAAACCACCGGACTTGTATATCTTCTTCGATTCTGTTATTCATGTTGTAGGTAAAGGTAATTTATTTATCGCATTCTATCCCTATAGGTTTATTTCTCCAAAACTCTTGTCGCACTTACATAGCGTGCTTTCCAATAAGGTTCATCTAAATCATTAATGACCACACCACTACTGGTGGTAGCATTCACAAATTTATTGTTAATGATATACATTCCTACATGGGTTATTTTTTTTCTATTGTTGCCCTGAGTAGCAAAAAAGACTAAATCGCCCGTTCGTAAATTACGTTCTTTTATTTTTTTACTGGCTTTATATTGTTCGTATGCATTTCTAGGAATAGATACCCCATAAACATCCTGCATGAGCGTTTTAGTAAGTGCCGAACAGTCAATACAGGTAGGACTACTTCCACCCCAACAATATTTAGTACCCCACCATTTATCGATATCGGCAAGTAGTGCTACATCTGAATTTAATTTATCCTCGGAGGTATTTAAAATAATCGAATATTTAAGTTTCAACATTTGCGGGTTAGTTGCATGAAAGGTAGACGATTGTACTTTTTTCTGTTTATTATTATCGTTGTTTTCTTCTATAACAGGTATATCACCAGCAACATCAGTCTGTTGGTTAGAACGGCTATTTTTTTTCTTGTCCGCCCCACCCTTTTTTGTTTTAAAAGACACCGGAGCTACAACCGTTGATTGCTCCTTGTATATGTTATCCTCATCCGTATTAATGTCATCTATAAAAACGCCCGCAGTAACATGAGCACTATCATTATTATTTTTTTTCGTAGCTGTAGAGTGGTCTTTAGATAACATATTTTTAAAAACACTACAGCTACTAAAACTGTTAATCAAAATAACGGAAACGATTATGATGCATCGATTGTTTATATGGGTACAGCACATATTTCCTAAGAATGACATTGAATAAAATCGCAAGTTAATTTTTTTTGTTAATAACTGATAGCTTAAATTTTAAATAACATACTAAAGGATTGTGTTAAAGTCTGTACGCTTTGGTTTTCGTTATTTTTTAAATTAACACGTAAAGAAACACAAAGCGTATATTTTAGATATAAAAAAATTGAGGGCTTATTACGAGGGCACAGGAATATTTTTGCCAAATACTATTCTAAGCACAACTTGACTCACAGGTACATACATACTGCCCGTTTATTTTATTACAACAACACACTTGCTCGGTATTACACTTTACTTTACAGTCCGATTCTTTTCCCTTTACTTTTCTGACATCGTCCCTATTCATAACTTCTCCTAATGATTTAATATTCATATAGTTAATATTTAATTAATACTCTATCAAAAAAAATGAAGTACAATGTTATACAACAGGAACTACCCCTAATGGATTAATGACTAAGTGTATTGGGGCTTTTTATTTTAGCCCTCTGCTATCCGATACAGTTAAACGCTTCCTACCTTTTCTTCTACGGGTAGCCAAAACTTTTCTGCCATTGGCAGTTTGCATTCTCTTTCTGAATCCATGAACAGATTTTCGTCTTTTATTGTGGGGTTGATAGGTTCTCTTCATTGCAATTATTTTTTTCAGCACAAAGTTACAACTATTTTTTTAATCTATATGAATGATATTTACAATTTTATGATTGTCCTTCTATTTTCTAAAAAAAAGCAACAGGCTTGTGTTATTTTATTACATTTGAAGATATTGCTATAAGCCCCTATTTTTTTTATTTAAATTACCAATATTGAAATTGAATGAGCTTCCAAAACTTATTTTCAACACTGACCAAGCAAAAACAATTCAAATCGCTTATTTTACCATATTTTAGGCGATATCTATTTATACAGTTTATTTTGAGTGGTATAGCAGGTATGTTCATGACTACCTTATTGTATCAGTTGTTTGCACTGACACATACATCTAGCGGAGTGGCTTTACTTGGACTGTTTTTAATCATCCCATCAGTTATAATGGGGCAACTCGGGGGACACTATGCCGATAAATTTGATATAAAAATACTTTTTTATTACTGTTCGGTAGCATTAATTATTGTTTTGTTATTGTTTTTTGTTACTACTTTTTATGCTGAAAAGCGTCCGTTATCAATTTTTGGACATTATTTAGTTTATATCTACTATTTTCTGATTAGTTGTTTTGGGGTAATTTCTGGTTTTTTATGGCCCACGCTTTTTGTATTTTTTCGATCCTTGCTACCTTCATCATTTATTAAACACGCATCGAGTATGCGAACATTTGTCAATTTATTCGGAAATTTAATAGGTACCATATTAACTGGTTTTTTTATAGCGTATTTAGGTCCGTCATTTATTTTCTTGATTTCTTTATTACTCATGTTATTGATAATTTTTATACTTCAATTAATACCTGTCCATTCATCTAAGGCGACGGTGCCTAATTTAGAAATTGAAACGAAGCAAGCACAATCTGTTTTAGCAGGAGTGAAGGAAGGATGGGCTATATTTTTTAAGAATAAAATTTTATTAGTATCATTTTTTTTAGATCTTATAGTAGTATTTTTTGGCGATGTAGTTGCGGTTGTACCTGAGTTTTCTAATAAAGTATTACATGTTGGTCCTGTCGGTTATGCATGGCTCAATGCCGCATCAAGCATTGGACTGGCTGCTACCGTAACAACCTGTACTTTTTTTCCTATTAATAAAAGACAAGGTGTTCTATTGTTTATTTGTACTTTTTTGTTTGCCTGTTGTACATTTTTATTTGGATGGTCATCGTCATTTTTTATGGCATTCATTTCCTTAGTTGGTGCAGGTGTGTTTGATGGTATGAGTATGATTATTCGAAACCAGATGATTCAAATTTACTCTGACAAAGAAAATATAGGTCGTATGACCTCTATTTTTGCACTCTTTATTAATTCTAGTAATTTCCTTGGTCTCTTGGAAAGTGGGATGGCTTATAAATTTTTTGGGTTGCAACATTCTATTTATTTTGGTAGTATCGTTTCCTTGATTGCTGTTATTTCAATCGCCATCTTGTCACCAAAGTTTAGGAAGGTTTCTTATTAATGCTAACTTGTTAAATTTTATCATTTCTATCCAGTAATGTATGGTGTAGCCAGTACTGTTCTAAAAAGTTTGTAAAATGATATTAGAAAAATCAAAAAATATTGTTTTAAAGTGCAACTAATCATCAACTATTAGGACTCTATGACGAATTGAGTGGGTAAAAATGGTAGAAATGAATTGGTTTTTAAAACTACAATTTGATATTTTATAAGGTCATTTTTCTTTCTTTTGTCTTGATACAAAAGAAAGAAACAAAGAAAAAATCAAGCCTGCAGAGTAAGGGCTGCAAAACTACGGCTCTCTTCGTTATCGAAAATGAATGGCATCGGATATATAGAAAGCGATTGGTAGCGATTAGATATTACTTGCTTCCACCTTTACGATTGTTGCATCGCCACCA
>JASGCP010000192.1 GCA_030053995.1 Phycisphaerales bacterium | reverse complement strand
TTATAAAATACCAAATTATTATTTTTAAAGTCATCAAACTTCTAACATTTTACCCACCTTTTCGTCATAGAACCTTAATTTTTGTGTTTAGGTGTTCAAGTTTTTTTAAGTAAGAGCAGGGTTCTTAAACTAATATTTCTGCTTTTTTCTAACTCCGTTCTTTCATCTTTACTTAAAAGATTTTGTGGTGATTCTATGATTGTAACATCTATAAGCGTAATAGAAACAGACTCTACTGTAGTACCTTGTGCACATTAAGTGTTAATTGTTTCACTTCCATAAAAAATTTAGAATTTTATAAAAAAATGGATTTTTATTTATTTTACCCAAAAAACTTTACTGAATTATTACCTGAGGTTTTGCAAGCCTCCCTAATAGCAAGTTTATGAAAAAAAAATTATTGACCTTGGAGTTAAACTAACCAGAAAAGAACTTAAGAATGATTTAGGTGAGGGTACTGTATCAGGGACTGGTTGGTGTAGTGTTATGTGTGCAGATACTTATGATCAAGGATATTGTTTTGACGGTAGTAATCTTTATTGTTATTGGGAAAATATATTTGGTAGATATAAAACTCAGTGTGCTCCAGGAGGTTGTAATCCACCTTGTGTTGCTGATTGCCCTTGGTAAGCATATCAAGGTTAAACGATGATTTTTCAAGCCAATTGTTTAAAAGTAATTGGCTTTTTATTTTAATTCTTCTTATTCTTAGCAGTTAATAGTTATGATAACTAATCACAGTTATTATGATAAATATAGAGCAGACAGGTGATATCGCATTTGATATTGTGCCAATATCACAAGCGACTTTATATAATTGTGAAGCGTGTAAATCTTGATACAGGTTTTAAGTCATGGAATAATATAAACCTAAAGAACAGACTTTTCAACAATAAGCCATGAGCAAATTAAAGATATAGAAGCTAAAGTCAACAATAAACCAAGAAAAAGATTTAATTTTATGTACCCCAATGGATGTTTCTAATGTTTTTTAGCCCCCCAAACTTGCATTTATAGTTTGAATCCGGTATTTTACTATTCCAATATATGAAAGCTACTTTATCAAATATTTTTCTACTTGCAGTCTTCTTTTATGTTGAATCTTATGCACAACCATCTATACATAATATTAACGCTGTTGCTGGAGGCAAAAATAAGATTTGCAATACAGATTTAGTTATAAATGGAGAAAACCATAAAACAATAGATTTTGGTGGCGATACGGTAACATTCAAAAAATTTGGTTTAGGATTAAAAATTTTAAATGCTACCCATATAACTATAAAGAATATGGTTATCCAATATGATCCTATCCCTTATAGTGTGGGCATCATTACTAAAATTTCATCAGATAGCATTTGTTTGACAGCACTTAAAGGTACCACCCCTTTTGACTCTACTTTTGCTATATCATCTAATACAAAGAAAGAATATATTGTTTTTAGAACTCCAGATTTTAAACTTGTAAATAACATATACAACGCATATAAAGTTGGAGCAAAAAAGATTAATCCTATTTATACATCATCATTAGATAGAACTCACTGGACAGTTAAAGGAAACCTTGGCAGTTTACCCCTTTCCGTTTTGTCTGTTGGATATTATTATATTTCTATTCCCAGTTATTGGGTATCACAGGCAATGTATAGCCCTTTATTTAGCCCTGCTATAACTATATTTTTATCGGACAATATAGAGCTAAAAAATGTAACTGTTCTGTCTAGTCCATCTGTGGCAATTAATTTAGCTTTGTCTTCTAATGTACTATTTGATAATTGTACCGTAAAGAGAAAAGAAGGATTTCCTATAAGTGCTAATAGAGATGCTTTAAATACAGCCGATGCGGGCGGAAAATATGATATAGGTCCCTTTTTTATTAATAGTTCTGTTTCGGACATGGGTGATGATGGGTTAAATATAAAATCAGGTGTTATTCCAGTTACTCAATGGCTCTCAGACACACAGTTTACCTATATTTTTCACTTAAAATCTATGCTGCCTTATGTAAATTCTAATAATCGTAAAACAGTAATGGAACATATATTAAATATTGGTGATACTTTAGCAGGCGTGGATAGTATGTTACCTACATTTATCAATAAAGAACCTATTGTTGTTTCAGATGTAGCAGATATAAATGATAGTACTTTTATTATAACGGTTAAAAATACCCCTATACAATACGAAAGAATTAAATGCTTGTTTAATTATAGTATAACACCTAATAACAACTTATTTGCAACTATTTCTAATACAAGTATCAAACAATGCCGAAGGTTCGGAATTTTTGTAACATCAATTAAATCGCGGGTAGTTGATAATACAATAGATAGCTTAGCAGGTGCCGGATATAGTATCATAGGGTATCCTTTTACAAATTCAAATAGATATTTCTCCTTCCCATGCTTAAGCGTAATATCTAACAATAGAATTACTAATATAAATTTACAAAAGGGTGATAATCCCGCAGGAAGAGGGGGAGGAGGAGCCGGTGGATTTATTTCTAACTGTCCTAACTTTAATCAAATATATAAGCAATAGGGGAGCTTTGATTTGGTAGTATATCAATATTCTTGGTTTATGATTGTTATGTAATTTATGGTTATTTTTATCGGGACACTTTTATTTTGTGGGGAGTAAGTATTAATTTTTGGGTAAAAAAACAT
>JASGCP010000191.1 GCA_030053995.1 Phycisphaerales bacterium | reverse complement strand
GTCTCCTCCACGAGCCCGGTGAAATTGTAGTATCGGTGAAGATGCCGGTTACCCGTCACGGGACGGAAAGACCCCATGAACCTTCACTATAACTTTGCATTGTTTTTGAGCAACAAATGTGTAGCATAGTTGGGAGACTTTGAAGCGGTGTCGCTAGGCGCCGTGGAGTCATCAATGAAATACCAATCTTTTGTTGCTTAGAATCTAATCCCTAACCGGAGAAAGTGCATGGTGGGTAGTTTGACTGGGGTGGTCGCCTCCTAAAATGTAACGGAGGCTTGCAAAGGTACCCTCAATACGGTTGGTAATCGTATTTAGAGCATATTAGTATAAGGGTGCTTGACTGTGAGGCACACACGCCGAGCAGGTGCGAAAGCAGGCTAAAGTGATCCGGTGGTTTCCGCATGGAAGGGCCATCGCTCAAAGGATAAAAGGTACTCTGGGGATAACAGGCTGATCTTACCCAAGAGCTCATATCGACGGTAAGGTTTGGCACCTCGATGTCGGTTCGTCACATCCTGGGGCTGGAGAAGGTCCCAAGGGTTCGGCTGTTCGCCGATTAAAGTGGCACGTGAACTGGGTTCAGAACGTCGCAAGACAGTTCGGTCCCTATCTGTGATGGGCGCTAGTCAATTGAGTGGACATGCTCTTAGTACGAGAGGACCGGAGCGTATGTACCGCTGGTGTATCTGTTGTGCCGCCAGGTGCAGTGCAGAGTAGCTATGTACAGCTAGGATAAACGCTGAAAGCATCTAAGCGTGAAACCCTCCACAAGATGAGTTGACTTTTAAGAGCCGTAATAGACGATTACGTTGATAGGCTACAAGTGTAAAAATGGTAACATTTCAGCTGAGTAGTACTAATTGCTCGTATGCTTTATTTTTTTATTTTTGATATCGTTTTTGCTTTCCCTGATGTTAATTTTATTGCATCTGTATCTTTTTACAGATTATGGTCTTTTGGTGGTTATACCGAGGGTGTTCACCTCTTCCCATTCCGAACAGAGAAGTTAAGTCCCTCATGGCCAATGGTACTTGGGCTTGTCCCTGGGAGAGTAGGTAGCCGCCGAATTTATTTTAAAATCCCTTCGTATATTTACGAGGGGATTTTTTTTTGCTATCGCTTTATAAAAATCTTCTTTATAGGTTTTTATGAAGATTGTGTAGAACATTTTCATAAAATTATACTTTAACAAAAATTTAACCACATATACACATTTATATGTATATTAGCTAAAATTATTAACGGATTTTTTGTAAAGCTCCCTATTAATTATTATTCACATATGCTTATGAAAATTAAAATACATTTGTTAAAAGTTGGTTTATCATTATTTTTTATTGTAGCTTTTTTCTATATTTCTTTTGGAAATGCCTTTGATAAAATAAGTTATGATAATCAATCTAATGTAACGGTTGTAAGTATTGTATTTAATCCGCAAAGTACTTTGGTATTTATGCAGTACAAAAACGACGGGGCTACATCTATTAATATTGATAAGAATATTTATCTTCAAGATAAAAGCAACAATCGAAAATATAATTTACTGCATAGTATTAACCTGCCCCTAGCACCTGCAGCAGAAATACTTAATACCAGTACACAACTACATAATTTTGTGTTGGAATTTGAAAGCGTAGACACTAAAAATCAAGGAGATGTTTTTAATATTATAGAAACGCAAGCAAACCCTTTTAGCATTTATAATATAAAAATTGATACTACTAAACCTTCCGCTAATCCCCAAGATGTTCGTGCATTCATAGCCAATTATCCTGTAAAAGAATATGGGACTTATTACAAAGATGGTAATACAATACACTATTACAAATATAAGGGCATTAATATTTCTGCAACATTAGTTAGCAATAATGATTATGGTAAATATTATCAAATTGACTTGTCGATTAAAAATTTATCAGGGGATAATGTGGACTTAAACCCGAATCTGGCACATGCATATATGATAAAAGGTAAAGATACGGTTGAACAGCATATTTTAACTGATGATGAATATATACGAAAAGTTAACAGAAAACAATTTTGGAATGCTTTTGGTAATTCTTTAAACGAATCATTTGCAGCGTCTAATGCGGGGTATTCATCAAGCACTTCTTCGAGTGCATCTACAACACATACCAATGTTGCCGAATCATCGTCGGGCTATGCTACCAATGGGCGTAACGCTGTTTATGGTAGTGAAAATTCAAATAGCTCTATAAATCAACAATCATACGGATCAAGCTATACTGAAAATTATGACGGAACAGCTGCGTATTATGCTCAACAAAATGCTAATAGAAATATCGCAGCGTATAATCAGCATCTATATTCTATTAAACAGACATTAGCCAACTCGTACATAAAACTCAACACAATTTCTAACGAAAGTGAATATTTAGGTTATATGAATATCTCTTACAAAAAAATGAATCAGCTAATTGTGGATATTCCATTATTAGACACCGATTTTTATTTTGCTTGGTAGAGGATGGAAATACTTATGCAGTTTTATAATTTTTTTTCTTTTGGATAGCACCAACACTAAGTTTATTGAGTAATTCAATAGTCCTTTTTTGATAAAAAGCCATAATTTAAGATTTAACAAAAGTTTAATGGTCAAGTTTATTTTGTGGGGTGTAAGCCTGTAAAATGTAAATTTTAAAGTAAAAAAAGAGTGCCTAAATATACCCA
>JASGCP010000066.1 GCA_030053995.1 Phycisphaerales bacterium | reverse complement strand
ATAAAATACCAAATTATCATTTTTAAAATCATCAAACTTCTAACATTTTACCCACACTTTTCGTCATAGAGCCTTTTAAATCCTTCCCCTAAAATATCCTTAAAATATTTTTTTACTAAGATTGCAACAACAATTATCTTACCCTCTTAATTATTTCCTTCCAAAAATTATAAAAAATAACAGATATGGTTGCACTTTCTACAAAAAATAAAATTATCGGTTCATTTTTTGCTTTAATGGGTATTTTGCTCTTTTCAACACATCTTTTGCTTGGTTATGTTCAATCACACCAGCGTAGCGAAGAGTTATCCCCAATCAGCTTAACATTTTACAGATGGGCTACAACTTTTTTATTCTTATTGCCCTTTACTATAAAGGATATAAAAAAGCATCATCAATTAATTATAAAGCATGCTTTTTATTTTCTATCTCTTGGTGGTACGCTAGCACTAAGTAATGTAGCCATTTATTGGGGCTATCACCATTCCGAACCAATTTTAGTCAACCTTTTTGCAGTTGCTACTTCACCGGTATTTACTATATTAATTAGCTTTTTGTTTTTAAAAGAAGTCATACCCATCAATAAGTGGGTAGCATTAATAATTACTTTTATAGCGTGCATTATATTAATCGCCAACGGTTCTTTAGACAATCTTACACATTTACGATCCAGAATGTATGATTTTATACCATTAATACATGGTTTAGGCATGGCTATTTATGCCATATTCTCAAAGCGCAGTGTGCAACAAATATCATTGGTAACATTTCTGTGCATCATAGCCTTAGGTGCAACTTTATTATCATTGATACTAGCAATAGGTCAAAGTTTTGAGCAACATGTTTTTTTTGTGCCATCTTTATATACATCATGGATAACCATTCTATGGTTAGGGATTTTAGTAGGTTTTGCGGGCTATTTTTTATGGAGTAAAGCGATTAGAATTATTAACCCCACGAGTACCATTCTATTTTTTTATTTTCTACCGGTCTTTGCTCAAATAGAAATGTACATTTACAATCCAAATTTACATAAAATAGGATTGGTACAGTGGTTTAGTATTGCTTTAATCATTATAGGTATTATCATTAATAATTTAAAAACACCTTTGTATAAGATTCATAAGCGACATGGTACCTAATCATCGTGTACTATAGAATATTTTGATTATTATCTTTGTTAGTAGAATCGTAATCATGTATTTTTGTCGAAACATTTATTTTGCAATTTAATCTTTTATACATTTGTTAAGCATCTTCACCGCATTATATCTTTTTTTATTAACACCATCGTTTACTAATCATTGGGGTATCAACCAGTCCGTTGCCTCATCTATTTTGCTTACCCAAGACATTATTCCAATAGATTCAGAAAGTATATCCAGTCCCCCCGCCAATTTCGATACCCTATACTATGGTGTGCCCAATGAATCAAACAGGGTGGAAGTTAAAAAAGATAATTTAGTTGACATGTATGAACCACAACAATACATTTTAGGAACAAATAACAAAATATATGTCTTGTTACGGTCAATTTATGCACTTGCCAACCAGATAGCACTTGACACTATTTGTATTGATCAACTCCATCAATTAATAAAAAACCAATTGCGTGTTGATTCTTTAGCAAATGATAGTAGTGGTTATTTTCTCAATTGCACCAACCAAGTAATGAAAGATTTTTCTGCTTCTGCCCTTGCAAAAGCACATAACCGGCATGCGTGTATCGAATTATTAAGAGCTTATGATTCCTTACAAAATTTCATATTTTTAAATCAACCTTACCTTTTATGGCTTGATACGCAACAATTGTGGATTAATCAAATTTTATTGCATAGTGGCATCTTGAATAAAAATAATGATTTAGGAATAGCAGAGAATAATTTTTTAAAACGAGCCAGTCATGGCGATGAAGCATTTTTAATAAAATTAATATCCCAGTATCCGCATGCTTCTATTAATGGTACACTTATTAGGCAAGTTTTATTACACAATCCCAACCTATTATATAACTATTGTTCTGCTGATACAGTGCTTGGGAATATTTTATTACACAGTGCAGACAGTTTATTAAATCTATTTTACACGATAGCCGTAGCACCTTACGGTAGAATATATCTACCCTTTATCGATGCACTCAATAGGCATACTTTATCCTTTGATAGTATAGATGCCGTATTTTCTGGTAAGCCGGAGCCTTTTTACCGCTTGTTAATTAACACCCAAATAGAATATGCAAAAAGGATGCAACAAAAAGACACCCCCATATTATACGATCTTTTGTTAAGCACTATTCGTTTAAAAGCATTAAACTTTATTGATGAGATGAACGAAAGACACAATGAATCTAATAACACAAGATTTCGGATTATTGATAACATGACTGCCGCCGAGCTTTATTATATGGCGATTCTATGTCAAAATGAATTATATACCTCTACCTTTCTCAATGGTATTTTCCCTCATCTCATGGCTTTTGATTATCGATATGGAACAAATGTATTGGCGTTGGTCAATTATAATTTATTAGATGGATGGTTTAATGTTTGTGCTACTTATAATCTTTTAGATGATTTTTTAAATAGCAAGAGCACGGCTTATAAACCTAAAGAACTTATCAATATATTTTTAAAAAAACAACTTGCCCCCCCTTTTACAAAGTACAAGGCAGAAACACTTGTTAATGTATATAGCAGTTTGTCAGACACCCTATTAAGTCTGATGATGCTACGCACAATAGAACAAAAAAACATGTTACCTCGTAACAGCATTTATAGCAAAGATACGGCTATGCTTAATCTGGTTTTTTTAACTTGTGCGAGTAAATACGATACCTTTGAAAATAAGCAAATTCAAAAGTTAGGGGTAGATAATTTGTATAGCTTAGATTATAAAAAATTGGCAGATAGTTTGGGGCGATTTTATATACTCGAATATTTTTATGGTGATGATCATGAAGAAACGGCCTATAATTATTCTTTAAAAAGCTATTCATCAGCTTATTGGACAATTGATGATACCTCTTCTCCCTATTGGGTTAAGATACAATCAAAGCGGGGCAATTTGGTTACTATTTATGCTAATAAACCATTCAATGATGCAGAGGGGACGGATATTATTGCACAACAATTAATGACACAGTATTTAGATAGTATTAATATTCATCCTAAAATAGTGGTACATAGAGGACATAGTTATACTTTAAAGAATACCATTGAATTGCTATCCATGAATGTAGGATTGATACTATTAGGTAGTTGTGGTGGTTCCCATAATGCTGAATCATTAGTAGATAAAGTGCCGCATGCCCAAATTATTGCCACCCAGAAGATTGGCGTGGCATGGGTCAACCAAGTTATTCTTAATCATATTTGTGAGGCATTACGAGCTGGAACCAGTATTCGTTGGCAAACATTGTGGCATGATATTGAAATAGAGTATCAACAAGAGCCGGGATTTTTATCTCAGTTTGCTAATTATATTCCTCCTTATGAAAATTTGAATGTTTTATTTCTAAACCTATTGCAACGAGAGAAATAAAACAATACTCATTTTTAGGTGGTAATAGTATAGCATCCTTGTTTATTGTTTATCAAACAAATGGTGTTCGCTATGATAAGATGAACGAACAAGCGGACCGCTTTCTACAACACCAAAGCCTAAATTATAGCCAATTTCTTTTAATTGAGCGAATTCATCAGGGTGTACGAACCTTTGAACAGGTAGATGTTCTTGTGTAGGTTGGAGGTATTGCCCTATCGTGATAACCTTGCACCCTACCGCACAAAGCTCCGTCATTGTTTGAATAACTTCCTCAATTGTTTCACCAAGTCCAAGCATAATCCCACTTTTCGTTCTCATACCAGCCGATTTAAGAACACGAAGAACCTCTAAACTTCTTTTATATTTAGCTTGCACCCGTACTTGTTGCGTTATTCGTTCAACAGTTTCAATATTATGGCTAACAATATCAGGGGTAGCGGATGCTACTTTTAAAATTTGATCGACATGACCTTTAAAATCAGGAATTAAAGTCTCTAAGGTTGTATGGGGACATAAGTGGCGAACGGCTTTTATGGTATTATACCAAATCGTGCTACCCCCATCTGGCAAATCATCCCTATCAACTGAAGTAATAACTGCATGCTTAACTTTCATAAGATAAATACTTTCAGCAACTTTTTCTGGTTCATCCCAGTCGGCTGAATTAGGTCGTCCGGTTTTTACAGCACAAAAACGACAGCTACGCGTACAAATATTGCCCAAAATCATGAAGGTAGCTGTTCCGGCACCCCAACATTCGCCCATATTAGGACAGTTCCCGCTTTCGCAAATTGTATGGAGCTTATGCTCATCTACTAATTGTCGAACATGCTTGTAGTTTTCCCCCGTAGGTAATTTAACACGCAACCAATCAGGCTTGCGCTTTCTTTCTGAAGTAGTAGTTTGAGATGAACAACTCATAAATTCAATTAAATTGAAAGATAGTGCAAAGCTAAGATTATTTTAAATAATCAGTAGCATAGTTATTAATGTTGCGGATTCTATTACTGCAATGGGAAAATATAAAGCTAACCAGCTCAATAGCCACGATAATCATTATAACCCCAGCAAATTAGGAACCCCCATAACATTTCTGCTATACAAAAATTCCAGCACCGCCGAATCGGTCTGAGTAGCCGGTACGAGGTTAATATTTGTATTAACAATACTCCCACCTGATAAAGCTATCCATGATAAGACTAAACTCGGCAATCGTTTATTTTGACCAAATTGCGTATTGTTGTTGAGGTATAATAATTCAAGACTAGAACATATTGAAAAACTAGCCGGCACTGTATCATTAATTATATTGTTATCTAAATAGACCTGTCGCAAACCAGAAATAGTAAGCGGGGGAACCCCTTGTTGCCTTGGTATTCCTGCCCAAGCTAATGTATCAGGCAGATCGGTAAACTTATTATTAGATAGAATAAGAAAAAGTCCTATTTGGCGTGTTGCGTTAGTCGCGGTATTGGTACCAATACCACCCAGTGGCACTAAGGAACCGGCGAGTTCATTATTACTAAGATTAATCGTTAAATTAGGATTCAAGGCTGATGACAGTGTACTCGGACCTAAATTACCTATACCAGATGGTAAAGAACCCGTTAAACTATCATAACTCATGTTCAAATAATATAAATTACTAAGATTGCCAATATTTACTGGGATGGTAGTTTTCAGTGGATTATTTGATAAACTTAAATAAGCAAGTTTTGACAATTGTGTAATTAGGTCAAGATTAGTGCTATTTAATTTATTAGAGTCTAAAATTAAAGTTTGTAGGTTCGTAAGATTATTGAGATTGTTTGGAAGCGTTGTAAATTGATTATTTGCCAAATTAAGCTGTAACAGATTGGGGATATCAGCTACGGCGTTAGCAATTGCACCACTGAGTTGATTGCCTGCTAATATTAATTGTTGGAGATTAATACAAGTGCTAATTGAATTGGGTATATTTCCGGTAAGTTGGTTATTAGAAAGATCACCAATAGTTAAATTAGTCATTGCGCCGATATTATCAGGAATAGCACCAGTCAATTGATTATTCCCTAAGAGAAGATATTGTAAACCTGCCAAACGGGTGATACTGTCTGACATACCGGTAATATCATTAAAGTAGCAGTCTAAAAGTTTTAAACTATCGAGTCGCCCAATTTCATTAGGAATTTTTCCTGAAAGGTTGTTTCGTGGCAATGAAATATAGGCTACACGACCATTCTGTACAATAACACCATTCCAGCTAGAGACATAACTACTAAGCCAGCCAGAGCGATTGTTCCAATTATTACCGTTTAAATTATTATACAATGCCACTAAAGCAATCGAATCTTTGGTAGCTACCGGTGCATACGGTGGTGGGCTCACTGATAAAGACAAAGGGTTATTTTTAGTACACGAACTAAAAAGTAGAAGTGATACCCAAAAAATTATATAAAAGTATTTCATCAATTGTAAAATTTATTGCCAAGAAAATTTTGTTGTCTATAAAACATTATAAGCAAGACTAACATAGTAAATAGCACCGATTTTAGGATTACCAAATGCCGGTAAATAATAAGTGTTGGTTAGGTTACTACCCCCCAATCTTAACGAGCTGTTCAATTTTGTAAATCGATAACTAACATAACCGTCTAGGTAGCCATACTGACTAACTTCACCGCTACCAAAAACACTTTCCCAATATAATTGACCCTGCCAGCGATAAGTAAGATTAAATCCTATATTACGCCACACTTGCGGATTAGTAATAGAATAATTGAGCCGTACTTTAGGAGCGTTAAAATAGGTAATAAATCCAGCGGGCACACCTAATATATTGTCCCCTGATATATTAAACTTCATTTGATAGGCTCTTAAAAATTTATATTCTAAACTAGCCCCCCATCCCCACGTGTTGATAGGGGTACTACTATTTGCAGAATACAAAAAATTAGTAGTATAATAAGGATTCAATAATTCTTGTGGTGCTAAATAAGGCACTTTATAATCGACCGCTCTACCAATACTGCTCGCACCTATAAAATTGTAATAGGTACTATAATAGGTATAAGCATCGATATATATTTTTCTAAGAAAAGTTGTTCGGTATCCTAGCTCAAATGCAATAACACTTTCGGGCTTAACCGTAGGTAATTCGGTTTGCACGAGGAGCGATTGATCACCTTGATTCGTTAGCGGGTCAACAGAATTTCGATAGTTTACAATGCTTTGAGCTGTATAGGCAGGGAATTTATCAAATTGATAATATGAATTGAGGCTGGCGGTTGCACCAAGCAAATAGCCATTAGGAATTGGGAAATTGAGAAATTGATCGGTGTTTGCCGGGTAACGATACCCAGACTGAACAGAGAACCTAATGAAATGGATTTTATTAGGATTATAGACTGCCGTAAATCGTGGTGTAAGGCGACTATCAAAACTAGTTTTTTTATCGTACCGCAATGCGATAGACAGTTTTAATACTTTCCTAAAAAAATCTCGATCAAATTTTACAAATAAACCCGCCTCCATTGTTTTAATTCTTGTTAAAGAATCTGTAAAAATAGTCCCTTTAGAATTTAAATCATAAACACGAAGGCTACCACCAACTAATAAATCTTTAAGAATATTATACTGTACATCGCCATGATACAAAGCAGATCGATCGTAAAATTTGGAACCACCTTGTTTAAAAGGTTGATTTTTAGCATTATTAAAAGCATCCAAATACTCTTGAGAACCCGGCAAATAACGACCATTATCAGCTGGATTAACACCATTATAAGCACCCGTATAGACGCCATTTAAAATACCACTGCGTGCATATTGATCCAAGGCTATATTATCTGTAATAGGCTTTCCGGTAACCTGCCCCGTAGCCGCAAAAAAATACCGTGTTGTATAATCTTCAAACCATTGAGCATCTGGTTTCCATGCGTTGTTAATAGACAAAGCCGTAGCAGTAGCAGTATAAGTATTACCCGAGTTTTCTTGTGTTGTATAGATTCTTGCAAACCATTTTTTAGCTTTTACTTCTAATTTGAATTGACCCGCTTTAAAGTCGCGCAGGGCATAACGATCAGAAACGGTTAACACGCTACTACCGCTACCTAAAAATGCTTCAAAAGATCCTTCAATAGTAGGTGTAAATTTAAAATATAAGCCACCATTTAGTTTCAGTGTATAATTGTTATAATCAACTAAATCAGCTTCAGCATAGCCCGTTCTGCTCACTGCTGCATTTCCATATAAATTTCGATAGGGATTGGAAAGTGATGTAAAAGCAGGAAGGATAACTGGCAACGCATTGGCTATTGCATTTCTTTGGGCAAAAGAACCAAACAAAGGATTACTACGAACCCAACTATTAATACTATTAAAATCTTTAGGATTATTACTACTTAAATAACTTTGTAAAAGATTGGTTGCAACAATACCACCAGGTACTGCTGAGAAATTAAGTAAAGCTCTTTGGGAAAAAGCTGACAAATTAACGGTTGCCTCATCACCATAAACATTGACCCCATCATAAGATGGATCATTAGCTCTTGTGCCCCCCGGTTTTAGGGTACTATAAATAAGACTTCTACTCAAGTCTCTTGTATCGGTAGCTTGCCAATCAGTTCCTTTAACATATTCAGCGGCTATTTTTAAAGCAAAAAAACGATTAATCTTTTTCCCCCATCTAAATTCCCAATCTTGATAAGAAGAAGGAGCATTAGTTCTATTAACAAGATTATTATATGCTTGATTATTAATGTTATTGATACCTTGTTTAACCTGAAAACTAAATCCTTGATATTGAAACGGATTTTTACTGCTGATGAGTAAAGTTCCGTTGATACCACCAGTGCCATATAATGCTGAAGATGCACCTTGTAAGAGTTCTAAGTTATCAATGTCAAGCTGGGTAATGCCAAGAATATTACCCGCCGAGAAGTTAAGACCGGGTGCTTGATTATCCATGCCATCAATAAATTGGTTGAAGCGTTGCGGTGAGCCATTAAATCCATGAGTACTGAGTGTAGAGAAATTTAAACTAGAGGTAGTAATATCAACACCTTTTAAATTAGAGAGTGCTTGGTAATAATTAGGAGTTGCAATAGCTGCAATATTTGCCGAAGTTAATCTTTCTAAAGAAACGCCCGAATTGAGTAGTTTTTCTTTAGTTCGCGAAGCTGATATAACAATATCCTCACCAATTTCTTCTTTTGGTTTTAATTCTATTTTCAATACTTCACCCATTTTTTTGAGATATATTGAATAAGGATAATACCCTACTGAAGTAACTTGAATTTCTAATGGAAAAAAGATAGAATCACTCATTTTTGTAGCTAAAACAAACCGCCCTTTATCGTCAGAATAGGTGTTTAAATCTCGATGGGGCGAAACAATAGCAACGGCGGGCAAGGGCTCTTTATTATCTGCACTGATGATTGTACCCGTAACTATTTTTTTGTCGTTAAGATTAACCGGTGGCGTTAAGTCAACATATTTTATTTTACGCTTTTCAACTTTAGTGTTGTTGTCTTGTTGTGGTGGAGGTACCTGTAATAATAAAAAACATGCTACGGTGAGTGTATGTAAAAATGGAATCATGAAGAAGAAATTATGGTTAAAATAATGAACCTCAAAATAACAATACATCAAAGAAAGGTATTGAATTTATAAAATAAATTCGACTTTTTTGGTTTTACCTATGCTTTGCTCAATCATTTTTTACGGTGCTAAGAACAGTAGGATTTAAGCCTGAAGAAAAAATAGTTTAACCGATTTGCAAAAAAAAAATACCCTTGCGAACTCATAACAAATTTTATTATATCTTCGTGAACTCATAACAATTTTTTAAACCTGACCTATCCAATATGAAAAAATTACTTTTTTTCGCAATCGTTTTATTTTTAATAGTAACAACGGCTTGCACAAAAACAGAACTGCCCAATAATAATAATTTTAGCATTTCGGTTGAAGTAAAGAACAACCAATTAAATCTGCTAGCCGGTCTAGATACCGCTACTATTTTTATCAACATCACCAGCTCTTTACAAACAAGCACCTATGCTATTGTTGTCAGCGATACCACCCTATATAACAATAACCCCGTATTGCCTAATGATACTATAATAAGAAATGCCACACCGAATATTACCTACATGATCGGTTATACCTCGAAGACGCCTAATCCCGCAAAAGTGCTAACTTTTACCGTTACCAATAACAACGGCAAACAAGAACTACAAAATATAACCTTTAATATACGAACAGGATTTGTAGCTAATGTTTATCCCACCAGCCCGAGCGTTTTTTTCGGTAGCACCGACTCGCTCATTGTTAACATAAAAGGATCGGCCGGAATTACTGGACAATATACCATTAGTTTTAGTAATGATACGGTGTATTATCAAAGCAATAAATACAAACCTGGCGATCCCATCACCTTGAGTAATAATTTATCAGATACGCTTACCTATTTAGCTATTACTGGACCTACTTTTAATGCAGTAGCCAAACAATTAAACTTCGCCGTTAACTTACCTTCTATGCCTGATGACCAACAAATGGGCAATGTTACCATTGATCTGTTAAATAATTCGTTTATGCCAGTCATTACGCCTAAACAGACTAATATTTCTATGGGAGCTTTTGACACAGTTACAATTGCTATTACCAACGCCATTAACCCCAATACAACTTATTCTATAAAAATAGATAGTGCATTTATGTATAAGGGCGTGTCTTACGCAGGTGGCAGTATGGTTATTTTGCAAAACCTAAGAGGTAACAATAGCTTAGATAGTATTGTGTTTCAAGGCAGGGATTTAGGAGCATTTAATCCTACCCTTACTATAAAAAATTTATTGATTGACTCGACTATAACCGCTCAAACACAACAATTAAAATTAAATATTACTTCATTAAATTTAGTAAATCCTGCTAATGGTGCTACTAATCAACCTATACAACCTATTTTTGTATGGAATAACAATGATCCAAATATTACTTCTTATAAAGTTTACTATGGCACCAATCAAAATAATTTAGTACAGGACCTAAACAACTATACTATAAACGGTCATCTTAGTGATACCATTCGGATTTCGCCTGACGGCGGTGCAACTTCGGCCTATCTAAGCTATGGCACGCAATACTACTGGAGGGTGGTGGGTATCAATGCCAGTGGTGAACGGGTTGATAGTGCTACTAGTAGCTTCACCGTTAGAAGTGCCCTGAATTTAATTACGCCAAGATTTGGATTAGGGTTAGCGACTTACGATGGGAGTATCTACGCTGTGGGGGGATATAGTTCTGGTAATTATCTTACCAGCGTAGAAGTATTTAACCTAGAAAGCGGTTGGCAAAACTCTGCACAAACCTTGAATACAGGAAGAAGTGAATTGGGTTTAGCAGTATATAATGATAGTCTCTATGCCGTGGGAGGGTCTGGTACTAGTTATTATACCAATATCGTAGAAGTCTTTAGCCCAGCAACTGGTTGGCAAACCGCTACGCAAAGATTGAATACCGGGAGATCGGAATTTGGTTTAGTAGCTTACGGCGACTCGCTTTTCACAATAGGAGGCTACGATGGTGGTTATCTTGACAATGTAGAAACTTTTAGTGCCAATGGGGTCGAGTGGAACAATTCTTCAAAAGTATTAAATGGAGCAAGAAACCTATTTGGGTCTGCAATAGCTAATGATCGCATTTATATAGCTGGAGGCTTGAATGATTTTGGTATTTCTATAACGACTGTCGAAGCGTATGATGGTACAAGTTGGGCGTATGTTACTTCAATGAATGTAGCGAGAGCTGCATTGGGCATGACAAGCTATAATAACAAAATTTATGCGGTCGGTGGTACAAACGATGACGGTCATGTTTTCAATAGCTTAGAAATTTTTGATGGTAACAGTTGGCAATATGGTACACCCATGCCAACAGCACGGTACTTGCTAGGCTTCACTGAATATAATGGTCTTTTATATGCTGTTGGGGGGACTACTAATGAAAGAGATTATTTATCCATCGTAGAAGTTTATAATCCGGCAACAAATCAGTGGCTGTAGGATGGGCTTATCTGAGTCACGGATTGCACGGATTTTACCAATTGCCTCCAAATAAATCTGGGGGCAATTTATTTTTTTCAGTTAAATCAGGGTTATTAAGTTTTTTTATTTCTTTTACCAGCAATTGCATTCAGATTTATCTGGAGGACAAATAAATTTAATAATAAGACTTTAGCCAAAATATTATTTTGATAACTATTTTATTGACTACATTATATTATTATTAATTATTTAGGTCAGAATGCCGATTTATAAACTAAAAATGACTCTATGACGAAATGAGTGGGTAAGTTAGTTACATTTTATATTTGATTACCG
>JASGCP010000065.1 GCA_030053995.1 Phycisphaerales bacterium | reverse complement strand
GATACAAAAGAAAGAAACAAAGAAAAAATCAAGCCTGCGAGATTAATGTTTAATTGTTTAGTTAAACATTGATTAAGTCCACTCATTTCGTCATAGAGCCATTTTTTTAATAGTTTCAACAATCGCTTGTGTATCGTAGTAACAAAGATGATGCAATTCTTTAGGTGTACCGTGTTCTATAACTTTATCGGGGATTCCTAATCGCACAACTTCTTTAATTTGTTGTTGATACTGATGATCATAGATAAATTCAAGAATGGCTGTACCCACCCCGCCTTGTAAGGCACCATCTTCTATCGTAAGAATTTTAGAATGTGTTTTACAAATTTGATGAAGCAGGTCTTCATCTAATGGTTTTGCAAATCGTAGATCAACATGGGTAGGTGCTAGGATGCCTTCTTTAATCAACTGTTCTATTGCGGTCGTAACAAAATTGCCGGGGTGCCCGTAGGATAAAATAGCAATAGTTGTTCCTTGCTGAACGATTCTTCCTTTTCCAATTGTAATTTCCTCAAAAGGTTTTCGCCAGTCTATTAATACCCCTTCGCCACGCGGGTAACGAATCACAAAAGGATTCGTAGTACTGGGCAACTGTGCCGTGAACATTAAATTTCTTAACTCAATTTCATTCATTGGTGCACTCAAAATCATATTTGGAATACAACGCATATATGCAATATCATAGCAACCGTGGTGGGTAGCACCATCTTCACCTACTAATCCGCCTCTATCAAGACAAAATACCACGGGCAAATTTTGAATGGCGACATCATGAATTACTTGATCATAAGCCCGTTGCATAAATGAAGAGTAGATATTACAAAACACACGCATACCTTGCGTGGCCATACCGGCACTTAATGTTACTGCATGTTGTTCACAAATACCAACATCAAAAGCTCGGTCGGGCATTTGTTCCATCATAAATTTTAATGAAGATCCTGAAGGCATTGCCGGCGTAATGCCAACAATTTTATCATTAGCCATTGCTAATTCTATTATGGAATGTCCAAATACATCTTGGTATTTAGGCGGACTTGGTTTGCTTGTATCCTTTTTAAAAATTTCACCGGTTATTTTATCAAATAAGCCGGGGGCATGCCAAAGTGTTTGATCTAATTCGGCAGGTTTATAACCTTTACCCTTAACTGTTCTAATATGCAATAGTTTAGGACCGGGAATAACTGATAAATCTTGCAATGTGTCAACTAATTTATTAACATGATGCCCTTCAATAGGTCCAAAATATCTAAACTTTAACGATTCAAAGAAATTACTATTTTTAATAATGACACTCTTAATACCGTACTCTAATTTTGAAATCATTTCTCTCGTAAAATTACCGCCAATAGGTATTTTACCCAGTACATTCCATATATCATCTTTTAAGCGATTATAATAATGCGAGGCTGATATACTCGTTAAATATTCTTTTAAGGCACCTACATTAGGGTCAATACCCATGCAGTTATCATTCAAAATAACTAAAATATCAGTTTTAGCAATTCCTGCATGATTCAATGCCTCAAAGGCAAGGCCTGCCGTCATGCTTCCATCACCGATCACAGAAACAATCTGTCGCTTTTCATTTTTTAATTTAGAGGCCATGGCCATCCCTAATCCAGCAGATATAGACGTAGAAGAATGCCCCACTCCAAAAGCGTCGTATTCGCTTTCTGTTATTTTAGGAAAACCGCTAATACCATTAAGCCTTCTGTTGGTTTTAAAAACATCTTTTCTGCCCGTTAAAATTTTATGTCCGTAGGCTTGATGACCTACATCCCAAACAACTTTATCGTTAGGCGTATTAAAAACATAGTGCAAGGCAACCGTTAATTCAACAACGCCTAAAGATGCACCAAAGTGCCCACCGTATTGACTGACGATATCAATAATATAATGGCGTAATTCATCGGCAACGGTGGGTAGCTCTTCTTTACTTAATTTTTTAAGGTCTTCTGGTGAATTGATCTCTTTTAATAAAGACATTACAATCTTTTAGGCTTGTATTTTAATTAATAAAATTAACGATTAAAGTAACATACTAATTTTGTCTGATAAAGACATATTAGCTTTTTATAGTATTGTTATTAGCTTACAAAATGCTCGTTAACTTTTGACCAATTTACCACATTCCAAAAGGCACTTAAATAATCGGCTCTTTTATTTTGGTATTTTAAATAATAAGCATGTTCCCAAACATCTGCACCCAATATTGGTTTGCCTTTAACTTCAGCAATATCCATAAGCGGATTATCTTGATTAGGGGTAGAGGTAATTTCAAGTTTACCATCTTTAACAATTAACCAAACCCATCCCGAGCCAAATCTTGTAAGACCGGCAGTAGAAAATTTCTCTTTAAATGAATTAAAATCACCAAACTGCTGGGTAATAGCATCCGCTACTTTACCTGTTGGCGTACCGCCCGTATTAGGAGCGAGTATTTCCCAAAAAAAACTATGATTCCAATGCCCACCACCGTTATTTCTAACAGCCGGTGAAATAGTACCAGCTATCTTTACTAATTCAGGCAAAGATTTATTTTCGTTAGGTGTACCAGCAATAGCCTTATTTAGATTATCAATATATGCTTGATGATGTTTTTTATGGTGAATTTCCATAGTTGTTGTATCAAAAAACGGTTCTAAGGCTTTATGGTCGTATGGTAAATTAGGAAGTGTAAATGGCATAAGATTAAATTTTAAATAGTATTTGAAAATGCGTTTTACGAAGTTAGTTTATATTTTTATAAAAAAGTAAAAAGTTAAAACGCCCACACTTTACTTTGTGTGGGCGTTTGTAATATTAAACTACCGGTGCACATTATTAATAACCACCCATACCGCCCATATCTGGAGCACCACCAGGGTGAACAGGAGCAGATTCAGGTTTAGGCTTATCAGCAATTACACATTCAGTGGTTAAGAACATACCGGCAATAGAAGCTGCATTTTCTAAAGCAACACGAGCCACTTTAGTAGGATCAATAACCCCGGCCTTAAATAAGTTTTCAAATACATCGGTACGAGCGTTATAGCCTAAGTCATCCTTAGACTCTTTCACTTTATTAACAACGATTGATCCCTCAATACCGCTGTTTGCACAGATTTGACGAAGTGGTTCTTCGATTGCTCTTTTTACGATATTAATGCCGGTGGTTTCATCTTCATTGGCACCTTTTAATTTTTCCAAAGCATTAATAGCTCTAATGAAAGCCGTACCGCCACCAGGTATAATACCTTCTTCAACTGCGGCACGCGTAGCATGAAGAGCGTCATCAACACGATCCTTCTTTTCCTTCATTTCAACTTCAGTAGGTGCACCAACATATAAAACAGCTACACCACCGCTTAATTTTGCTAATCTTTCTTGTAACTTTTCTTTATCGTAATCAGATGTAGTAATTTCAATCTGCGCTTTAATTTGATTCACGCGTGCAGTAATATCATCTTTTTTACCCTTACCGCCAACAATCGTTGTATTATCTTTATCAATTGTTACGGTAGTAGCTTGTCCTAGATAAGTAAGATCAGCATTTTCTAATTTATAGCCTTGTTCTTCGCTCACCACGATACCCTTTGTAAGAATAGCGATATCTTGCATCATTTCTTTTCTACGATCACCAAAACCTGGTGCTTTAATAGCAGCAACTTTAATGGTACCTCTTAATTTATTAACAACTAAAGTAGCAAGAGCTTCACCTTCAAGTTCTTCAGCAATAATAAGCAAAGGACGACCAGCTTGTGCAACTTTTTCTAAAATATGCAAAATATCTTTCATGGCTGATATTTTCTTATCATACAATAAGATATAAGGATTATCCAACTCGGACTCCATTTTTTCGCTATTAGTTACAAAATAGGGAGAGATATATCCTCTATCAAATTGCATACCTTCAACAACTTCAACCGTTGTTTCAGTACCTTTTGCTTCTTCAACAGTAATAACACCTTCCTTTCCTACTTTTTGCATTGCCTGAGCAATTAATTTACCAATTTCGCTGTCATTATTAGCTGACACAGTAGCTACTTGCTCTATTTTTTTTGTATCATTACCTACATTTTGACTTTGCGATTTTAAATGAGCCACTACTTTTTCTACTGCTTTTTCAATCCCCTTTTTAACATCCATAGGGTTAGCGCCAGCTGCTACATTTTTAATTCCTTCGCTAACAATAGCTTGTGCTAAAACAGTTGCGGTAGTTGTACCATCTCCTGCTAAATCTGCTGTTTTAGATGCTACTTCCTTTACCATTTGAGCACCAATATTCTCAATGGTGTCTTCTAACTCGATTTCCTTAGCCACTGTTACGCCATCTTTCGTAATAGAAGGAGCTCCGAATTTTTTTTCTATAACGACATTTCTACCTTTAGGGCCTAAAGTTACTTTTACTGCATTTGATAAGGTATCTACACCTTTTTTCATTCTATTTCTTGCTTCAATATCAAAGAAAATTTGCTTTGCCATATTATTATTATTTTAAGGTTAATTATTTTTAAAGAATTGCCAAGATATCGCTTTCGCGCATGATTAAGTAGTCTTCGCCTTCGTATTGTAGTTCAGTACCAGAATACTTACCGTATAAAACCGTATCGCCAACTTTAACGGTAATCGGCTCATCTTTTTTTCCTTCGCCCACAGCCACTACCGTCCCTTTTTGCGGTTTTTCCTTAGCCGTGTCAGGAATAATAATGCCACCTACAGTTTTTTCTTCAACTTGACCAGGTTTCACAACTACTCTATCGTGTAGAGGTTTTAATTTTACATTTTTTGCCATATTTTTTACTTTTTTTGTTAAAAATTTATTAGGGCTTATCAATGTTAGTTCCATTTATGTTTTACAAGGCGTTGCATGTCAAATTGTCCCTAAATATGAAATATATGTACACTTATTGACATTTTGGCATACTTTTTGGCTTGTCATAAAAAACATATGTAGCCAAATTTATGAAATCAGCACTTAGTTTTAGTTTAGGAACATGAAAATTAACCATTAATCCCGCAGGCTTGATTTTTTCTTTGTTTCTTTCTTTTGTATCAAGGCAAAAAAAAGAAAAATGACCTTATAAAATACTAAATTATCATTTTTAAAGCCACCAAACTTCTAACATTTTACCCCCCCTTTTTCGTCATAGAACCGACTATCCGTTGTGGTGTCCAATTGCGTACCACAACTATAAAATATAATGCTGCTTACTTAGATCAAGGTGATTGACAATCATTAGCCCAATTTCGACGGTTATAAATAGAATTGTAATATATTTTAGCTACTTTTGCGTAAAAATTATATAAATTTTATGCGTATAGTACCCATCTTATTGTTTTGCATTTGTAGCACTATTGTAATAAGTTATGCTCAAAGCACAAATGTAGCGTTCCCATTCAATATGAATAATCACTATAAAGGCATGGCACCTAAGCCTTTTAGTATTATGCACACGCGATTGTACGCTAATATTAATCTAAATCAAAGCGTTTTAAATGGTACCGAATGGTTAACGCTACATAATAATTTTTATACGCAAGATTCACTTTGCTTGAATGCGAAAGAGATGACTGTTCAATCGGTGCAACTTGTTAAGGCTGATAGTTCCCTCGTGCCTTTGCAATTTCAATATAGAGATAACCAAGCAATTGTTTATTTCCCAAAACCGATAGATAATCAAAATCCTTTTACACTAGTTATTTCATATACCAAACAGTGCATTCCTGTTAAGCCTTCTGAAGCAAGAAAACATCTTCCGGAAGTTGGTCTTTTCTTTATGTATGATGCAAAAGATTCGTCTCAGGTAGCGGAGGCTTTTACGCAAGGTGAGCCGCAGTCGAATAGTTACTGGATACCAACAATTGACGAACCTAATCAAAAATCAACACAAGAATTTTACTTAACGGTACCTAAAAATTTTCAAAGCTTGTCGAATGGTTTTTTAGCCAATCAATCGTATCCAACTGATTCAACACGAACGGATTATTGGAAGATGGATTTACCCAATGCACCTTATTTGTTCTTTTTTATTGTTGGTCATTTTTATGTTTATACCGATACGCCTTATAATGGTAAGCCCATCACTTATTGGGTACCTGATGAATATGCAAGCACCGCTAAAGACATTTTTGGATTAACGCCAACAATGATCAGTTGCTATTCTAAGCTATTAGGCATACAGTTTCCGTGGAACAAATATGCACAAGTAGTTGGTCTTAGTATCCCTTTATTTGGAGCAATGGAAAATACAACGGCCGTATTACATTCCGATAAAAGCCTTCAAAATAAAAGACAATTGTTAGATGATAATTTTTGGGAGCCCGTTATAGCACACGAATTATTCCATCATTGGTTTGGTGATTTAGTAACTTGTAGAGATTGGGCAGACATTATGGTTAACGAAAGCTTTGCTGCTTACGGCGAATACCTTTGGTATCGATATCAATATGGTGAAGCTGTAGCCGATGATCAAATCTTATTAAAACAAAAAGAACAGGTGGCTCGAAATATTCGTTATATCGATACGCTAGAATTAGTCAATCATCGTTACAAAGATCCCAGTTTTGTTTTTGGGAGAAATACCTACTGCGAAGGTCCTTTAATCCTGCACATATTACACACTTATGTGGGCGATAGTGCATTTTTTGCTTCCTTGCATGACTATTTGCAAACCAATGCATTTGGATTTGGTACAGCCACTTTGTTAAAACAGTCTTTTGAAAAAGTTACCGGTATGGATTTAGATTGGTTTTGGAACGAATGGCTACATAGAAGCGGACATCCTGTTTTGTCTGTTCGTTACAATTATGATAGTGCCCAAAAATTAGTTACCATGATTGTAGAACAAAAAGGACACAAGAAGCATGAAGAGCAAGCAGATTATGCAGATCAAGATATGCATAAAGAACATCATCATCGCCACGCCAAGCCGTATATATTGCCTTTTAATATTGATATTTACGCTAATAATAAAGTACAAAGGTTTCCTATTTGGGTAAACCATAGGCGTGATTCCTTTGCTTTTCAAGTTTCATCAAAACCTGATTTAGTAAACTTTGATGCCGATAAAGCAGTTTCGTTACTTGCTGATATTAAACAAAATAAGTCTTTATCTGAATATGTTTTTCAGTATGAACATGCTCCTACTTTCTTAGATAAAGCAGAAGCAATTAATTATTGTGCACAAATGAATGATCCTGTTGCTAATCAAGTTTTGACTCAGGCTCTTCAAGATCAATCCCCTGAAATTAGATCTTTTGCTATTAATCATATTAAAGATACTTTTTTAGCTGATGCCACCAATCGTTCAGTTATTATTGAAATAGCAAAGCATGAATTGGTAAAAAAAATTCGTGCAGAAGCACTTGCAATTTTAGCAAAAAATAAGCCTAATAAAGATTTAGAATCACTATTTGAAAAAGCAGTTAACGATTCTTCATATTCAGTTGCTGGTGCCGGTCTTTTAGGTTTGCATGCGGTTAATCCTAAAAAAGCAAAAGCCCTTGTACCGAAGTTGAAATTGGATGCTCAGGGTGCCTTATTAAGGGCAATTACAATGATTGAAGCATTAAATGATCGTGAAGCATTAGCAAAAAAAATAATCGACAAAAAAAAATAGTTTTGAAATTGTACAAAATGGGCTTGTGTAAAACATCATGATATATGATGTTGTGCTTATTGGTGTCCCTTGTTTTGTCTTTTATAAAATGGGGTATAGTAGGGTGATGATGATGATTGGGCGTTTTTTAATTCGATAAGCCCGTGCTATGAAAAATTGTAAAAAAGTTGGGGTTATTATACTAATATGGTTAATTTGTTGTAATCATTTGCTTGCAGCAACAACGCACACTTTACAACAATCTTATAGAAAAAATAAATGGCGATCTAGTAGTGCTCGTCAAACTGATAGCCTCATATTAGTAAAGTTTTATAAAAATACAGCAGGCGATAATTGGACAGACCATACAAACTGGCTTAGTTTAAGCCCCTTACAAACTTGGTATGGGATAACAATGAATGCAGATGGTCGTGTAATTGGCATTGAATTACCTGATAACAATTTACACGGTGCCATACTATGCAATTCTATCGACCAACTTCGTGCCTTAAAAAAACTGAATTTAGATGATAATAAAGGCATAAAGCATTGGACCATATTAGATAATACCCTTAATCAGTTAATCTATTTGTCATTAAATAATGATAGCCTTGATGATTTTACAATTCCTGATCATGCACTCATTAATCTGCAGGAATTACATTTAGAAGATAACTATTTGCCCCGTTTTGTGGTATCTAATAATAAACTCAATCATTTGAAAATTTTAGATTTAAGTAGTAATCCTTTATCCTCTTTAATAATTGATGCACAAGCACTGCCTCATTTGATTGTGTTGATATTGATGAGCACTAATATACAATCCTTTAGTATCCCTGCTCATGCTTTAAATAAATTAGAATACTTAGACCTGAGCTTTTCAAAATCAATAAGCCATTTTACCGTATCGGCTAACACCCTCCAATCTTTAAAAAAATTAGATTTGAGTCATTGTCCGGTACTGTCTGATTTAGTAATTTCCCCCAAGACACTACTTAATTTACAGATGCTTGATATAAGTAACTTAGATTCGTTAAAGATGTTGCTGTTGCCCGCTCATACACTTAATCGATTAGTAAACTTATTTGTACGCAACACAATGCTGGATACTTTTATAATAGGGTATAACAGTCTTTTACATGTAAAAAAAGTATTTGGTGCAACAGAAATGATTAAACAAAAACTTAGTGCACAGGTAAAACAGAAGATTTATTACGACCAATAATGATTCATTTTTTTGTTTTGCATTCAGAAAATATTAAAATTTATCTTGCAATTTATTAATGCTATCATGTATGACTTTATTTCCTCAAACGCCAATAGAACTGCAAAAATTATGTAACCAAACGCTGAATATATTAGAATCAGACAATAACATAGAGCAAGTAAAAGATCAAATTGAACTCATTAAATTTTTAATTCGGTTCCACCAACATTATTATTATGTTCTGAGCAATCCGTTAATTACGGATGCACAGTTTGATCAACTTTTTAACATCCTTCAAAAAATAGAATCCGTTTATCCTTCACTTATTACAGATGATTCCCCAACGCAGAAGCCCGGAGCTGATATAACAGACTTCCATAATGACAATCAAGTGCCGGTGGTCACAAAAAGTCATTTGATTCCCATGTTAAGTTTGAGTAATATTTATAATGATGGTGACTTGCAAGACTGGCTTGCTAAAATTCAGGTAGTTGCACAACTACCGATACAAGATATTTTATTTTCAGTAGAGCCTAAGCTTGACGGCTCGAGTGTATCGTTAGTTTATGAGCATGGTCAGCTCCTACGAGCCTTAACAAGAGGCGATGGTACTGTTGGAGAAGATATTACAGACAATATCAAGCAAATAAAGTCTATTCCCTTAATAATTGATATGAAACAGTTTGGCATTGAGCTGCTAGAAATTAGGGGTGAAATTATGATGAGCAAAGACGCCTTTCTAGCTTATAATGAAAAAGTTGAAGAGTCGGGGCATACACCTTTTGCTAATCCGCGTAATGCAGCTTCGGGTTCCTTGCGGTTAAAATCAGCACAGGAAGTTGCTACCAGAAATTTGAGTGCTTTTTTATATCATGTTAGCTATTATTCAATGGCACCGGGTTATACCCCGCCTGTTGCACTATCGTCACAAGCAAATACGCTTCAATTTATACAGCAATTGGGTTTTCCCACGCCAATATCCATTATGAACGATGTTCGTAATACTTCTAATGATTTACCAACTTTGTGGCATGGTTATAAACTAGTGCAAGCAATTCAATTGATTGAAGCTCATCGTGACAAATTACCCTTTGAAATTGATGGTGCCGTTTTAAAGGTAAATGATTTTACATTACAAGAAAAAATTGGCATGACGAATCATCATCCTCGCTGGGCAGTGGCCTTCAAATATAAAGCAAAACAAGTTTTTTCAGTATTACAATCTATTCACTATCAAGTAGGGCGAACAGGGGTCATTACACCAGTAGCTAAAGTTCAGCCAGTAGTTGTTGCCGGCGTAACCGTAACCAGTATTTCTTTGCACAATGATAATTTTATTAAAGAGAAAGATTTGCGTATTGGTGATACGGTTATTGTTGAACGAGCCGGCGAAGTTATCCCGCAAATTGTTGGGGTGCTCTTATCAAAAAGAACAGGTACTGAACAAACAATCAGCTTCCCTTCAACTTGTCCCGACTGCCATAGTACTTTATATAGAGAGGGCGATGAAGTAGCTTGGCGTTGTGTGTCTATAAACTGTAAAGCACAAATGTTGGAAAGAATTATCCATTTTGCTAGTAAAGATGCTATGGATATTAAGAATTTTGGAACCGCTACTGTTCAATATTTTTTTGAAAAACAGTTAATTCATGATATCCCGAGTATTTTTAGAATTGATTTTGAAAAAGTTACACAATTAGATCGCTTTGGTGAAAAATCAGTTACTAATTTAAAAACCGCTCTTGATACAGCGAAAAAACAACCGCTTTATCGATTGTTATACGGATTGGGTATTCGATATGTTGGACTGAATACGGCAAAAATTTTAGCAAACCAAGTTGATTCATTGCTGGATTATATGCAAAAAACAGAGGATGAGCTTTTGCACGTTGAAGATATCGGGGTTAAAATTGCTCATTCAGTTTATCATTTCTTTCATACTCGTACCAATATTGATTGTCTAAACGACTTAGCTTCATTGGGGTTATCTATAACTAATGAACAACGATTACTGATCCAATCGGGTAATTTAACTAATAAAAGTTTTTTATTTACGGGTACTTTAGAAAAATTAACACGAAGTATTGCCGAAAAAATGGTTGTTGAAAAAGGTGGTTCTATTTTATCGGGTGTAAGTAGCAAATTAAACTATTTAGTTGTTGGTCAAGACGCCGGTAGCAAATTAGAAAAAGCTAAACGAATTGCTTCTATACAAATTTTATCGGAAGAAGACTTTTTATTGTTAATCGATCAAAAATAATTATTGATGGCGGACTTTATAACAGAATTCAACAAAAAAAAGCTACTCGTGTGTTTTAGTCATTACAAAAAAATGGAAAAATTATGTAACATTGTCAACCATCCGCTCAGGCAACAAATATTGATATACATCGACACGCATGAGCAAGCCACCGTAACTGAACTATACACTTATTTTAGAATTGAGCAATCGGCTATGTCATTACATCTTAAATTACTAAGAGGGGTACAATTGCTCCACAACACCCCAAAGGGTAAAAATAGATATTATACTATTAATTATATTGTGTGGGATAAACTTAATCAAGCCATTAACCAATATTTCATTTACCCTGCTTCTAAAAATGTTCAATAATTGATAATCAATCTTTTAAAGATTCCTCTTTTAAAAAAGGTTGAATACTTTTAAATTGATGACAACTAAGGGCAAACAGAATTATAAACACAATCACTAGATCTACAACTATTATCTGATGCAAATTGAAGACACACCACGAAAAGGGCACACTCGAATCCACTATTACACGATGTCTGATCCTTACAACAACCTCCATCCTTGAGTTTATTTTGTATTTGAGTAGCACCAACCACATTCTTAATTTCAGCTCTTTTTAAGTTAAATCCTAATTTTACTGATTTTTGTTTCATAAATTATTTTTTTATGTGAGGTTTGCAAAAACTTTGATTAATAATTCCCAAAGCTACATGATTAATATATTGATTTTGAAAAATAAAAATATTTTTTTCTACGACGAAAAGGGTGGGTAAAATGTTAAACAAATTCTTCATATCAATTCTTTTTAATTGATATCCAATTTTTTGAGTCAAGTTTATTTTGTGGGGAGTAAGCCTGTAAAATGTAAATTTTAAAGTAAAAAAAGAGTGCCTAAATATACCCATAAATTAGAGCTAAAAAGTTGCTTTTCCAAACGACCATTTAAAGT
>JASGCP010000190.1 GCA_030053995.1 Phycisphaerales bacterium | reverse complement strand
ATAAAGTCATTTTTCTTTCTTTTGTCTTGATACAAAAGAAAGAAACAAAGAAAAAGTCAAGCCTAAAGTAGAGATGAGGCATGCCTCATCTCTACTTACATTCGCCTCGGCCCATTTTCGATAGCCACTTCGTTCGCCTTGTTTTGCAACGCCCTTCCTCTGAGAGCAAAGGCTATACGCTCAATAGTAATCGATATGAAAGTGAGCTAAGTTACCCACTCTTTTCGTCATAGCCCCCTATTTTAACACATCAAAAAATCTTTTAACACATCAAAAAATCATTGAGCACTTCTTTAAGAGTATTTTAAAAATAATCAAAGAAAAAAAATACCTTCGTAGATTATTAATAAAGGTTTTAAGAAGCTCCCTAATATTTTATGGGTCTTATGGATATAACTTTTTTAGGAACCGGTACGAGTACGGGTATCCCTTATATAGGCTGTAATTGTGCGGTATGTACATCCGCGAACAGCAAAGATAAACGATTACGATCGAGCATTTATATACAACACAACGACCAATCAATACTTATAGACATAACGCCCGATTTTAGACAGCAAGCATTAACCAATAACATTAGATCCATTTCAGGAATTTTACTAACCCACCCACATATAGATCATATTGGTGGTTTAGATGATATCCGTCCTTTTAACTTATTACAAAATGGTCCTATAAACCTATACCTGAATGTTTACACACAAGCCGTTCTTCAAAAAATTTTCTTTTACATATTTGAAGAAAATAAATATCCCGGTATTGCAGAGATTAACCTCAATATAATTGACATACACCCCTTCAATATAGGAAGCGTAAATATTACCCCAATATTAGTTTGGCATAATAAGGCACCTGTTTTTGGCTTTCGTATAGCCGACTTCACCTACATTACAGATGCAAGCAAAATTGATGATCAAGAAAAAGAAAAAATAAAAGGCTCAAAAGTTTTAGTGCTCAATGCCTTGAGACAGACCCCGCATCTATCACACTTCAGTCTTCAAGAAGCTATTGATTTAGCAGAAGAGTTGACCGTTGAACAAGTTTATTTAACCCACATTTCTCATCAAATGGGTTACCATAATACCATTAATCAAAGATTACCCAAGCATATTCAATTAGCTTATGACGGACTAAAAATTACTGTTGATTAATAATTTTGTATGACACGTAATACCCCCATTTATGACATTGATAGATTCTTGCAATTATCAAAAAAATACCTTTGCTATGTTGCAAGACAAGTTATAAAACCTATAAAAAAAACGAACAATTACTTTTGCGTTGCAACCGTTTTTCTACTGGTAACAACTGCATGCACCAAAGCTAATAATACACAAATGCCTATACCTATTAATATAGCTTTAGTAAGTCCTGCCAACGAGGCTACTAACCAGCCCGTCCAGCCCATTTTTGTATGGCAAAACTCGGATACATCCATTACTTCCTATAAAATTTACTATGGTACGAATCTAAATAATTTAGTACAAGACCTAAACAACTATACCGTAAACACTAATCTTAGCGACACAATTCGCCTTTCTCCTGATGGATTCAGTTCGCCCTATCTAAGTTATAATACCAAATACTATTGGAAGGTAGTAGGTGTGAATGCAAGTGGTATGCGCGTTGATAGTAATAGTAGTAGCTTTACGGTTAGAAATGCCTTGAATTTGAATGCAGCAAGATATGCATTAGGTTTAGCCGTTTATAATGATACTCTTTATGCCGTAGGGGGATATTATGGTTCATCCTACCTTAACAGCGTAGAGGTATTTAGTAATGCAACAGGGTGGCGAACCGCTACACAAAGATTGAATAGCATAAGAGGAAGTTTCGGTTTAGTAACATATAATGATAGTCTCTATGCAGTGGGTGGAACCAGTTATGGCTTCGCTGGTCTTAATAGTGTAGAGGTATTTAGTAATGCAACGGGGTGGCGAACCGCTACACAAAGATTGAATACCGCAAGATACGGATTAAGTTTAGTAGCATACAAAGATTCACTTTTTGCAATAGCCGGTTACAGCAACGATATTTTTTTTAATAGTATAGAAAATTTTACCGTCGGTGGTGGTTGGATGCTATCATCAAAAACATTAAACAGGCAACTATTGTCACCTGGTGCTACCGTAGCTAATAACCGCCTTTATGTAGCAGGGGGATATGATGGCAGTAATGCTTATAGAACCGTCGAAGTTTACGATGGTACAAATTGGACATCTGCCCCATCAATGAATACAGCAAGAGCATCTTTTGGCATGGCAACCTATAATAATAAAATCTATGTAGCGGGCGGACTGGGATCAACAGGAAATCTTGATAGTGTAGAGGTTTTTAATGGTAACAATTGGCAATCTTGTACGCCCATGCCAACATCACGATATGGGCTAGGTTTCACTGAATATAAAGGACTTTTGTACGCAGTAGGCGGATCAGGCGACATGGGTATTGTATCCATCGTAGAAATTTATAATCCGGTAACGAATCAGTGGCAGTAAGGGCGGGGGCATCAATATATACTTATAATTATTGAATCTGGATTTTAAATTAGTAATGAAATTAGCATAATGAAATTAAGCAAGCATGGTTATGATAAAATGCGAACATTCTTTTATAAAGATTATTCCATACACGGTAATCCAATTACTAAGTTGATTCTTTATTTTATCCTTTTTTTTAGGCATTACTAAATTTTGTGTGAGAAGATTTTAAAGAAAAGATTTTGAGGAAG
>JASGCP010000064.1 GCA_030053995.1 Phycisphaerales bacterium | reverse complement strand
TGCCCATTTTCGATAGCCACTTCGTTCGCCTTGTTTTGCAACGCCCTTCCTCTGAGGGCGTTTTGCCTATATCCTCAATGGTAATCAAATATAAAATGTAACTAACTTACCCACTCATTTCCTTACCCACTCATTTCGTCATAGAGCCATTGTTTTTAGGCTTTCTATAATTCAATCAGAATGATTTAGCCAACTTTTTTATTTCCCCGTGCTTTATTTTGTTTCTGCTACGCCTTCACTCAATAGAGCACAGGGAAATGCTGGGTAAAACCTGATGAAACTAAACAGATATTTATTCATAATCGTCCCCTTTGGGTATTGCAAATAGTTTTTGCAAAGTGCTATCAAAAACTTGACGATAATTATTCACATCTTGTCTTCTGAGTAAGCTATCAAAACAAGGGCGATTAATAACGAATAAGTCGTATTTGGAAGGCTCTAACCAAGTTATTAGACTATTGGGGAGTGCTTTTTTCAATTTTTTATAATAATCCATGGCCGTACCTAATCCAGCAAAAGAGTCAATGGATATGAACGACAAATTATTATTAATATTATAAATACGACACGCATAACGAGTTGATTTATTATTCTGTGTAGTATTGTAAATAATTATAGAATTACGAACCTCATTAATAAATAATGCATCTACCTTATTAAGAACAATTACTATTCGTTCCGTGTCCAATGGATTTATGTAATAAGGACCAACTTTAAAACTTTCATATTGTGCATTATTGAGTAATTTTATATTCGTTAGGTATTTGCGCATTTTAGGTTCTTGGGATATATGTAGCACGCTGTCTTTTTTTAGTAATGTAACAACGCGAGGTGTGTATAGATCAGCTTTTTTTGCAAAATAATTTTCTGGTAATACATCGGGAACTTCAATTTTTTTAACAGCATCTTCAACAGATTTTTTTTTTCGTAGTAATGCGATTAGTGTTTCAGCTCGGTCGACCAGTCCTGATTTGGGATAATTATTAATGATTTTTTCTAAAGTACGAATACCAACCGAGTCGCGTCCTCTACTAATATAATAAACCGATTCTATAAATAACAATTGTTCCACCCACTTATTTTTCCTGTTGAATAAATCGTGCTGTTCATTCTGCTCCTGAAAAGCCACTTCAAAATTACCCTCTATAAAATGATCGTAAATTTTTTCATAAACATCATTTATTTGTTGACTGGAGTCGCGATAATCGATCCCTTGTTGAGCAGCTTGAAATTTCTTACCCCAATCAGTTTGACTATAATTTTTTAGTAACTCTTTTTTGGTTTCTTGTAAGGCATAATTATTACCTACTTTTTGATACAGATAAGAAAGGTAAAATAAAACTTCTGGTTTACGAGGGGTTTCAGCGTATCGTTTGAGCAATTGTTCAAAATTAATAATTGCGGTAGGATAATCATCCAAATAGGTTGTCAGTAAAACACCATTATTATAAAAAGCATCCTCCATCATTGTATTTGATTCTTTGAGGCTATTATTTGTTAATGGTAGCGTTTGTAAAAGTTCATCTACTGTGGGAATCTTGGATTTGACCACCGGTTCGTTTTGTTTATTTATGTTTGCTGCTTTAATGAATCGACTATTTTGAATGTTCAGTTGATCAAATTGTGCCTGTTCTTTTGCGGTAATAGCCCAATAATCATTCGCTTTTTTTGTACCCCATATTTTATTAAAAGTTTTGACGCCTTCGTTTCGAACCGTTGGATTATTAAAGTAAAATAGACCGTTACCATTCTGAATTGTATCCGATAGAAATGAAAAGTTATCACCCAGTTGTACATTAGGGTTAATAAGATTCTCTATGCTATCCCGTTCTCGTTTATTAAGTTTTTTTTTAGCATCCTTAATAAATTCTAATAAACGATCGTGCAATATATTTTCAGGCAAACTAGCTAATTTTTGTAAACTATCTTGTTTATAGATAATATCATTATTTTTCACAATGTCCCTTAAATATTTTTGTCTATTTTTAATTAAGGCCGAGTCGGGTAGTCCTACTAAATAATTAGTAGGTATGCTATCATAAGCAGATAAAGCGTCTATAAATTTGCTTTCACGAACATATATGTCGCCTAACTCTTTAAAAGCCCTACCTTTGTCGGCTGATTGTGGTGTAGCATACAAACCACTTAATCGTAAGTTCTTTTGTACTTCACTATAATTAGTTCTTTCTAATTCTAAACGAGCAATACTATAATAAATGGCACTACGATAATCCTTATTTCTACTATCTTTTGCTAATTTACGCAGTTGGTTAATATTGGACTGATAGAAATTTCTACGAGCGTTGTGCGTATTTGATAGTTTCAAGGCATTAATATCAGCATAAATACTCATAATATGATTATCAGCACGCCTGCTCGCTATTTCAAAGTATCTAACGGCTTTTTCATCTTTTTTAGATAGGGCATATAATTGCCCAATTAAATATATCCATCGAACTTTAGCGAGATGATTTGGGGCATGTGGTAGTGCTAAAGAAAGATAATCGGCTGCTTTTTCCCAGTGCTTATTTTTATAGTGCCAGTAAGCCAAAATTTCATATAAATGCGTGTGTAATCTTTTTGGAAATAAGGAGTCGGTATTGATATTTTCTAATAAGGCAATCGAACTACCCATATCATTTTTTTCAATATAGGTTCGGGCTAACCATAAAAAACTTTCATTGCGACTAGGAGGTAATCTGCCGAAAATTCGGGCAATACTTTTTTTGTTTTCTGGTGATGATAAGGTAAATTTTCCATTAACTGTTGCAAAACGACTTCCAATAGGCATCGATAAACCATTAGGTTTTGGTGCAAAAGCATAGTTCATGTAAGAAAAAATATCAATAGAGGAGTCTAAATCTTTTTTTAATAAATAGGCTTCGCCTAATAGTAGATACATCTTATCAACCCAATTGTTTCGTAAATCGTGTAAAAGAATGCCTGCATTAGCCGTGTAAATAACATCTTCCAATAAATTAGTTTGTTGGGCTGTTGTTGCTAAGTCATAATTGTAAAATGGTAGTAAAGCGGAATAATCATCACGCCATTGTGCTTGTGCCGTTTCTATAATTTCCTTTATCATTTCATGCGTATAAAAATAGTAGTTGTAGTGTGTAAAGTTATTAGAGAAAAATCTCTGAAAAAAAGTAAACTTTTTGTTGTCTGATTTTTCGGAAGGTAACTTCCGTGACATAAATTTTTCCGGTTTTAATTTATCTAAAAAAATACTAGTACCTTCTTGAGCGTGTGCCCATGAATAAAAACATAACAAAATCAACAACAATAATTGCTTGCTATACATCTGCGTAGTGTCCAATTTTTAGAATGCACAAAGTTAGTTTTTTTACTTTGTATCGTGGTATGATTCGTGGTGTCCGTATCAAAATATGGATCTACGCATATTATTATTTAATTCACTAAGGCGATAGGTACAAGTCTATCTTTATTTTTTCAAATCGGTATTTTAAAATATAAAAAAAACTAACTTCGCGGTTCATTATGTATTATGTCTAACACCACACTCAGTTCGGCTCCTATAAAACAGCAGCCTATTGCTAACGATAAACGCATCCAAAATGACTATAGAATTATTATAGTCAACGATGATACATTTGAGGAAGTTGTTACCTTTAAAGTTAATAGAAATAGTGTATGGATAACTACGGGTGGGGTAGTAGTTAGCTTTCTTTTTGTTGTTTTTTCTATTATCTTTTTTACACCAGTAAAGTACTATATTCCCGGTTATGGTAATCATCTCAATCGTTCAGAACTCCAAATCTTAAAAATAAAAACAGACTCTTTAGAACATGTTTTGGAACAAAATGCAATTTATTTAAAAGATATTAAAGGGGTTTTAAATGGTACTACACCATCTAAAAGAGATACCGCTAGAATGCACATAAGCGACAACGAAATATACGGTAATGACGAAAATTAAGTCAAAACAGCAAAGCAATAATGGATTTGGTGGCATCTTATCTTTGTCATATCAAATAATGATTTTACTGGGTTTATCAACATGGGGGGGATGGTATTTAGATAAGCGATTCATTCATGGTATGCCAATATTTATTTGGATTTTGCCCCTATGGGCACTTGTGTGTTTTTTAATAAAATTGGTTTATCAAACCACCCATTATAAAAAAAAGTCTTAGTTATTTTGAAATAATATTATAAACATGAAATTGCTATTGCTCATATTTTTATTTTTTACACTAATTTCTCTTTTGTTTTTTATACAGGATATCCAAAAAATCCTGCCGCTAAACCCGTATATTCTTCTAAGTGGGAATACTTTGCTTTTATTGTTAGGTAAACTAAAGTTGTCTTTGCATAAAAATGGCTTGTCAACTAAAAATCCTTATGCATGGTTAAGAAGTATCATGTTAAACAGTATCATTAAAATTTTTGTTATATCATTTGCCGTGTTAGGCTATTTTTTAGTGAGTAAAAGTGGCCGAAGTCCTTTTTCTATATTAGGAATTGTTTTAATGTATTTTGTGTATTCTTTTGTAGAAAGTAGAATTTTATTAAGCGTACCCAACAATTAATTGTGTAAGCAAACTATTGAACCGGAATTATTTGATAAAATAATCCAAATTTAACCAAACTTGCTAAACAAATATGCGTAAGTGTATGATAATAAGACATTTAAAACTTTCCAAACATTGATTTAGGGACTACAACTTAACTTAGTGCGTTTAGGTGTACTTTTATAGTTGGTAGCAACATAGATTTCTTGTACTTCTGAAATTGTTCTTGTGGATTGTTTGAAATAAATAATTTTTTTTTCTGAATTACGGATTACACGGATATTAGTAACAGCCTCCAGATAAATCTGAAGGCTATTGATCTTTTTTGAAATTTATTTTTGCCATCAATAGAATCCATATTTATCTGAAGGACAAATCAATTCAATAAGAAATTGGATTTAACTAAAATATCCCAGCCTTATTTTATAATCTTTTTAAACTCTGCATCTAATTTGGGCACGACTTCAAATGCGTCTCCTACGATGCCGTAATCGGCCGCTTTGAAAAATGGGGCTTCGGGGTCTTTGTTGATCACAACAATAACCTTGCTTCTATTTACCCCTGCAAGATGCTGAATAGCACCGGATATGCCAATAGCTATGTATAAATCGGGTGCAATTTGAACGCCTGTTTGCCCCACATGCTCGTGATGCGGTCGCCAGCCTGAATCGGCAACGGGACGAGAACACGCCGTTGCTGCATGAATTGTATGTGCTAATGATTCTATCATACCCCAGTTTTCTGGTCCCTTCAATCCGCGTCCTGCACTTACTACTAAGGTTGCTTCAGTCAACGGCACTTCGCCTTCAGCCTTATTTACCTTAATGACTTTTGTCTTGGGTGTGTTGAGTTTATAATCTATTTTCTCAATCGTAGCGGTACCACTACCAACAATTGGTTTAAAACTGTTAGGATTAACAGAAACAACTTTCTTGCTACTTTGAATTTCTACAAACGCAAAACCTTTACCACTAAATACTGTTTTTTTAACAACAAATCCCTGATCAACTTTTGGAAGCTCTACAACACCCGTAACAATCCCTGCTTGTAAGCGAACGGCTAAACGAGGTGCTAAGGCTTTACCATTGGGGTTATGTGAAAAAACAAGTACATCGGCACCTGCTTTCGTTGCAACTTCATGTATTGCTTGTGCGTACTGCTGTGCGTCAAAAGTAAAATCCGTAGCAACCGAATAAACCTTTTTTACGCCGTATTTGCCTAATCCTGCTACATCATCTTTCACATCCCCAATGAGCACGCCAACAGCATCGGTTTTTAATAATTTAGCTACTTCACTACCGTAAGAAAGTGCTTCAAAAGAAGAAGGCTTAATGTGTCCGTCAAAATGATCGATATATACTAATACTGACATAGAATATTTTTTTGAGATGTAATTAAATTATTTTTGCTTCTTCATGAAGTAAACGAACTAACTCGGCAACATTATCGGCAGCAACCATTTTAACGCCTGTTTTAGCAGGAGGTAATTCAAAACGAACAATCTTTGTTTGGGTATTGGTATTTGTTGGCTCTACTACTTTTAGTGGCTTACTGCGAGCACCCATAATCCCTTTCATGTTAGCGATTCGTTGCTCCGCCATACCTTTTTGACAACTAACAACCAAGGGCAAAGACGCTTCTATAATTTCTTCGCCACCTTCAATTTCTCGCTCGATGCTTACTACATTAGATTGAGAAGTTAGTTTACTCGCTAAAGAAACATAAGGCGCATTCATAAATTCAGCCACCAAACCACCTATAACCGAACTATTGTAATCAATTGTTTCTTTACCAGTTAATACCAAATCATACCCGCCCGCTTGTGCTACTTGAGCAATTTGTTGAGCGATTAAATAACTATCCGCACTGTTTAAATTAATTCTTATTGCTTCATCACCACCAATGGCTAAACCTTTACGAATGATAGGATCAACATCAGCCGTACCTACTGTTAATAAATGTACAACAGAACCCGATTCTTGCTCCTTTAACTCTAACGCTTTTACCAACGCATACCATTCGTCATAAGGATTTAATATCCATTGAATATCCGTTTCATCAAACTGCGTATTATTATTGGTAAATGCGATACGCGAAGTGGTATCAGGAACCTTAGAAATACAAACGAGAATTTTCATAAGAAAAAAATTAAGCAATAAAAAAATAAATCTACCTTCAAAAATTGCACAAATTTAGTTGAAATATTTTAGATAATAAAAAATGAAAAAAAATAAACTATTCCTTGTATTATTCATATTTTTATTCGCTTACCACGCATGGACACAGGAACTTATTGAACCCGATAGAGTATATTTAAGTAGCATCGGGGCAATTAAATTTTTTGCACAAGGCAATCAGTTTGAATATCCCATCATACAATTAGGTACTACGGATGTATTAGCATTAGATTTTGACGACTTAGGTAAAGACCTTAAAAATTTCTATTACACTTTTGAATTGTGTAATGCAGACTGGACTTCTACTTACATAAACCCTTCCGAATTTTTAGGCGGTTTTATTCAACAAAGAATAGAGGACTACCATTACAGCAATATCGCCACCACAAATTATATTCATTACCAAGTAGCCCTGCCAACAAGTACTTGCTACCCCAAATATCCGGGCAACTACCTATTAAAAGTATTCACCGATGGCGACCCTACGCAATTAGCATTTACAAGGCGACTGTTAGTAGTCGATAACAAAGTTGACATTGCAACTTCAGTAGTACAGCCCTTTGCACAAAAATGGGTTAATCAAGGACAGCAAATCAACATGACGATCAACTTAGAAAAACTAAACGCCGGACTTGCGAGCCAGCTTGTCAATGTCGTCATTTTAAAAAATTATGATTGGCGAAGTGCCCGAGCACACCTACAGCCCAATTTTGTAATTGGCAACACCATGCAATATAATAACAACGACGCGTGCATTTTTCCTGGTGGCAACGAATATCGATGGGTAGATTTACGCAGCTTTAAATTTAAAGGCGACCGCGTAAGCCGTATTCAGCTTAACACAAGACCTTATCAATTATGGGTTGTTAAAGATAAACTACTCTCAACACAACCGTACCTTCAGTACAACGACCTCAACGGCTTTTTTGAAATATCCAACACCGATTATTACAATCCTTGGTGGGAAAGCGATTACGCCCTTACGCACTTCACCTTTGCCCCTAAAGACGCCGATTTAATCGCCGGGCAAAATGTCTTTATGGTAGGTGAGCTTACAAAAGGCATGCCCTTAGAACAAACAAAACTGCAATACATAGATTCAAACCATACCTACCAGATCAATTTATTCTTAAAGCAAGGCTATTATTCATACAAATATTCAATCCAGCCACTTGCCGATACAACACAAGAATTATCGGACGCCATCACCGAAGGCAATTTTTGGGAAACCGAAAACGACTACCTTATTTTAGTTTATTACCGCCCCTTTGGCGGTCGCTACGATGAGCTCGCCGGCTTCGCAACTATTAATTCGCGAAATTCAAGAAAGGGGTTCCAGTCGGGGACATATTGAGAGGGGGGGATAAAAATAAACAATTAATTTAGCACAACTTGTATTTAATTTTCAAGGTTGCCCCCCTACCAGAAGGTGGTGCATATAATATTTCGCTATCTGGAAATTGGCGCATTTTAGCATACATTACATCACAACATACCGGCATTCTATGCTTTTGCGGATCTGGATAACCGCCTACTATTAGATGTAGATCACGTGATATTATAATTTTTTCGGTTAGACCAGCGTTTATAGCTTCATTGATTTTGTTATTCAATGCATTTTCAAAATCTTGTCTTTTGGGGCACATATTTTTCAATAAATGTACTATTTTTTTGGCTAAATCATTTTTGGAGGTGCTAAGAGGTTTTAGGGGCAGTGGAAAAATATTGTTGTTTTTGTATGGTATTTTTTTTTTATGAATTACGGATTATACGGATGCCACAGATTACAAGGATTAACGCGGTAATTGTCTGAACTGGAATTTTTGGAATTACAGAATTGGCATAATTATTTTTTGAGGCCTTTATGACGAAAAGGGTAGGTAATTGTTTGTTTATAATATTTTGGCTAAAGCCAACTTCTTATTGAATTTATTTGTCCTCCAGATAAATCTGGATGCAATTGATGGCAAAAAAAAAATTCAAAAAATATCAATAGCCATGATTTATAGGGGGGCAATTAGTAAAATCCGTGATTCAGAAAAAATCCTACCAATCCTATAAATCCTAATTCAGACAATCTCGCCATTACAGGAAATCCGTGCAATCCGTGATTCAGAAAAAAAATTATTTAATCTGCTCAATAATATGGTACACACTATCCAGTCCCTCTTTAATTACACGAATATTCGTTATACCATCATAATAACCATATAAATGTAAAATATTATATGCATGCTTTAAATAGTTCAACATATCATACTCATCCATTTCGCTCAGTGCCCTTTTATAATCATCAATATTTTTTCTGCTATGAGGCTTCTTAATGATTACAACATTTCTTTTTTTAAGATAGCCATCCATAGCAAGTAATACCGCATTGTAAGCATTTGCACAAGCCATTTTAACATATTTTTCATCTTTATAAAAAGTGCCGTTAATGCCCGCTTTAGTTTTCAAAATATCTTCAGCGTTGTGCATAAAACGCATAGCTTCACTGTAAGGATTTGCTTTTTGTTTTTTAACAGAAGTAGTCATAGCAAAGTTATTTTGGGTTGACGATTACGAGGGTAAAGGTACAGTTATTTTTAGAAGTTATTTTGGGTTGACGATTACGAGGGTAAAGGTACAGTTATTTTTAGAAAAAAGCAGGGGCAATGGGGTTAATGAATATTTTTTAAAGGTACCGTTCAAAAAAGTGTGTAAAAGGTTTTTTTAAATATTGTAATAATTTGCTAATGTTTTTTAATCTTTTAAATATAAAAACACGGCACTTATATCACAACAAATTATGAAACAGCTAACGATATTGTTTAGCAAGTTGACCTAAATACTCCTTGAATGACCGAGTTTATTATAAAAGACTTCTATGTCGGTTGCTAATTGTGTCCACGATTTTTTTGCTTTATTTTCTTTAATATAAGGTAAAAAAATATCATTATAATTGCTCGAAAAAAAATTGCTAATAGCTTGTCCAATTAAATGACTATTCGCTTCTTCTACAACCACACCTGTTTTGTTTGGTACAATAGTTTCATGAAGACCACCAACGCGGGTTACTATTTGGGGCAGTTCGTAAAACTCGGCAATAGCACTAATACCACTTTGCGTAGCCGAACGATAAGGTAAAATACATACATCACTGGCACTAAATAACAGCGGTACCATGGAATCGCTAATGTATTGATTCCATACAAAGACTTGATCCTTATTTGGTAATTGATTTATTTGATGTTGATAAGTATCAAAAGAGCCATAAACCTCGCCTGCAATCAATAGTTGGTAATCATCCCCTAAGTTTCTAAATGCATCAATAAGTAAATCTAACCCCTTATAATCTCTAATAAACCCAAAAAAAAGAATTGTTTTCTTATCGGCGAAAATTTTTAATTTATGCCGAGCAATTTGTTTGTCTATTTTTTCACCAAAATGATTATATAACGGGTGTTGTAATAGGCAAATTTTATTGTCCGGTATTTTTTTTTTTGCATCATTATAGACTTGAGCACTCATGACAATAGCTCCGTCTAATTGGTTTAAAAAGAAAGTATTAAAAAACTGATCGACTATTCTCTTTTCATGCGGAATAAGGTTATCTAAAATTGCAATTATTTTTGTGTTTGGTAACATGTTTTTGGCAACTGTTCCCAATGAAGGACCGAAGAAACTCATCCAATATTTCATGAGAAGCATATCAGGATTAAACTGATTAATAACCCGAGCAGTTTTATAGTAACTAAAAGGATTGATTGTACTTAGTATCGGTACACTTTTGATAGTGGTTACTGGATCATCTTTTTCTACCATTTGGGTTGTACCAGGGAAAAGAAAACTAGGATATTGTGTGGTAAATGTAAAAGGGTGCACGGTATGGTTGACTGCTAAAGCACTATATAGGCTAGCATTAAATTGTGCAATCCCCCCTCTAAATGGGTAAAAAGTTGATAAATAGGCGATACGCATAAGCAAGGATATAATTAAACCTGCAAACAATATTATAAAAAATAGGTGATAATTTATAAGGCAATAGTTGCTTCATAAACGGCTTCTACATGAATATCATGGGCACAATTTCTACTTCTACTACATCTTGTGCCATAATAACAATCACATCCTGTTGATGGTTCTACAATCGACCCGCGTCCATATAGCTCAAATTCATATTTGTTAAAAATATTATTCATGAGGACAATTTTTTTGCCTAAAGCCGTAGCAATGTGGAGTGACATAGAAACTTGTGTAATGATAATATCACAAGCATTGATGAGTTCGATAAAACTATGTAGGGAACTATGACCAAAATAATGAGCTGCGGTGGTTTGTGCATATATTTTATTTTGTGCGTCTTCTTGTTCACCACCAAGCAAAATACAACAATATCCTTTTTGTTCTAATTTTTGAATGAGTGCGCCCCAGTATTCAGTAGGCCACAATCGGGTAGTCCACCGTGCACCACAGCCCGTATTTAATCCTACTACCTTTTTACTTTTTGCTATTTTCTGAACTTCTTGTTGCCATTTTTGAGTTGATTCTGCATGACGCCGAATAAGATAAGGTTCATGCTGAAATTTCTGATGAACGATCTCGAAAATTTCCTCTAAATAGCTTTGTTTGTTGTTTTTCGATAAAGAATCAAATAACCCTGTTAATAATTTATGCTCAGCAGCAGCATCAACTGGGGCAATGTGATTATCTTTCCAAAAAAAACCGTATTTCTTTTTCGCCTGTACTTGTGTTAATAACATACATGCCTCTTTATCTTTATCCAAATTAATTGCAATATCAAATGCTTCTTGCGTTAGGATAAATAAGCTGGTGGAATCCCATTTATAAATTGTATCGATTTCATCGTGGGGCAAAATATCGGGTGTCAAGGTAATCCAAGAAATATGACAATTGGGGTAAAGTGAATGGTACTTTGGCACCAACGGTGTAGTACGGATGACATCGCCTAATGCCCCGAGTTTGATAATGAGTATTTTTTTTGATATGGGGCTATAATCAGGGCAATGAGAACATACATAATTTTTTGTTTTATTTGGCTTACAAGGAATATAACCCTTAAAGTGTTTACAATCATAATTTATTAGCATATTCATTCATTAGGTACAAGATAACTATTCTGTGGCTCAAAGCTAATTTTTTTATTCGTATTTATCGATAAATGTCAAATTTCATAAGGTAAAATACTGGCTAAATCATTTCAATATTGTACAAAACTTTTGGGTTTATGACGAAAAGATTGGGTAAGTTAGCTCACTTTCATATTGATTACCATTGAGCGTATAGCATTTGCCCTTACTCTGCAGGCTTTATTTTTTCTTTGTTTCTTTCTTTTGTATCAAGAC
>JASGCP010000063.1 GCA_030053995.1 Phycisphaerales bacterium | reverse complement strand
AATTTTAACTAATTGACAATCAATTAATTAAAATTATTTAAGGGACGACTAATTATTTTTTGGGATGCCGGTGAAATTAATAAGATGGTTTTTAAATATAGTTGTTGCTATACAATAAATCATCCTAATTTCCTATGTGGCGTATTGCCAACAATTTGAATGACTATTTTAATCAACTAAATTACACTTCAGATATCCCCATTAAACTTTAATTAAAAAAACAGTTATCTTTGCGGTAAATCATATATTAAATATATTCGATTATGGAGCGATGTTTAATTATTCTAGCGGCAGGGATGGCAAGTCGTTATGGTGGAAAATTAAAACAGATGGATGCATTCGGTCCTTCTGGTGAAACATTAATGGAATACTCGTTATTTGATGCACTATCGGTGGGATTCAAAAAATTTGTTTTTGTTATTCGAGAAGAGTTTGCAGATGATTTTAAAAAACGATTTTCCAAGTGTTTAGCTGGAAAAAATGTTGAAGTAGCCTATGTATATCAAAATCTTAATGTAGGTATAAAGGGGACTCCGAAACATAATAGAAAAAAACCTTGGGGCACGGGGCATGCTTTGTTGTGTTGTAAAGATGTTGTTCATCAACCTTTTGCGATTATTAACGCGGATGATTACTATGGTAAGGAGGGGGTGTTACAAGCCTATAATTTTTTGCAAACAAATGTTAATAAACAAGATTATGCTATTATTGGATATCCTTTAGAGAATACCCTAAGTAGTTTTGGTACGGTGAGTCGTGGTATCTGTTATTATGATGAAAATAATCATATTTCTAGAGTAGAAGAGCGAACTAAAGTTTTGAAAAAGGGAGAACACATTATTTTTACTGATAGTAATAATCAAGAAACGGTTATCCCTCCTGGTAGTTTTGCGAGCATGAATTTGTTTTGTTTTACAACTAATATTTTTGGTGTTACAGAAAAATTATTTGATCAATTTTACATGAGTTATTCAGAAAATATCAATAATGAATTTTACCTTGCAAATATTATCAATGAAGTTATTACCAAAAAAATAGGGCGTGTATCGATGATTCCCTGCCGTGCACATTGGTTTGGTGTTACTTATCCTGATGATGCACAAGAAGTAAAAAATCACATTATTAGACTTGTTCAAAATAATTTGTACCCTAAAAAATTATGGTAATTTTAAAGATATGAATGATCGACAAAAAATCAGAAGTATTGGTATTTTAACTTCGGGAGGCGATAGTCCAGGAATGAATGCGGCTATTCGTGCCGTTGTACGCACCGCTATATATAATAATATCAGGGTGTATGGGATTATGCGGGGATATGCGGGACTTATAGAAGATGAAATTAATGAATTGAATAGTCGTTCGGTAGCCAATATTATTCAACGAGGGGGTACAATATTAAAAACAGCACGAAGTAAGGATTTTATGAACTATGAAGGCCGTCAAAAAGCTTTTGAAAATCTAAAAAAGAGAGACATTAATGGTTTGGTAATTATTGGTGGGGACGGTAGTTTTAAGGGCGCACAGCTCTTTGGTAAGGAATTTAATATTAATTGCATTGGACTTCCTGGTACTATTGATAGAGATATAGCAGGAACTGATGTTACAATTGGCTTTGATACGGCTGTTAATACCGCAGTCGAAGCTATTGATAAAATTAGAGATACCATGGATGCACACGATCGCTTGTTTGTCGTTGAAGTGATGGGTCGTGATGCTGGTTATATAGCTTTATATAGCGGTATCGCTACAGGTGCTGAGAATATTTTAATTCCTGAGACGAAAACAGATATTGAGGATGTTATCAAAGGATTGTTGGAGAAGGAAAAAAGAAAGAAATTAGTTAATTTAATTGTTGTAGCTGAGGGCGAGGAATTTGGTGGTGCCAATGGTGTAGCTAAAATCATTAAAGAGCAAGCACCGAATACAGATTTACGGGTTTGTGTATTAGGGCATATTCAAAGAGGTGGTTCACCAAGTTGTGCTGATAGAGTTTATGCTAGCCACATGGGATATTATGCCGTTGAAGGCTTAATACATGGAAAAAGTAATGTCATGGTTGGAATTATTAACAATAAAATTCACTATACTAATTTTGACGCTGCCATTAAACTAAAACAAAAAATAGGGCAGGAGTGGATGAAAATAGTCAAAATCCTTGCTATTTAACTAATTTAAAATATTTATTATGGTCAATAAAGTTGCAGCCCCGTTATCCTCTAATATTAAACCCACTCCCTTACCTAAAAACAAAACGAAAATTGTAGCAACTGTCGGTCCTTCTTGTGATAGTTATGAAAAACTATTAGAGTTGGCACAGTTGGGGGTAAATGTATTTCGTCTTAATTTTTCTCATGGTGATCATGAAGGTAAATTGAAAGTTATTAATCACATTAGGAAAATTATGGAGGTTACGAAAATTAACTTGGCTATTATGGCTGATTTACAAGGTCCTAAACTACGTGTTGGTCAGATAGAAAATAATGCTCTTGTGCTAAAAGAAAATGACTCTTTTTTATTTACTAATGAACTTTGTGTAGGGGACAAGAATAAAGTTTATATTTCTTATCCCAATTTTTCTTCTGATGTACAAGTGGGTAATGTTATTTTAATTGATGATGGCAAAATTGAATGTCGCGTAGTTGATATTACTGCCAACCGTGAAGTGAAGGTGAAGGTTATGGTCGGAGGCACGCTTTCATCTAATAAGGGTGTGAATTTACCAGATACTAAAATATCTTTACCAGCGTTAACTGAAAAAGATTTAAAAGATTTAGAATTTATTATTACTCATCAGTGTGACTGGATTGCCTTGAGTTTTGTTAGAAGTGTAAAGGATATTGTTATTTTACGAAGTAAATTAGAAGAAAAGAAAAGTAAAACTAAAATTATAGCTAAAATAGAAAAACCAGAAGCCCTGTTATCAATTAGAGATATTATTTTAGAAAGTGACGCGATTATGGTTGCACGCGGTGATTTAGGTGTTGAATTGCCTCTTGAGAAAATACCGCTGATTCAAAAAGATTTAATTAGAAAATGTATTCACCGAGCAAAACCTGTAATAGTAGCTACGCAAATGATGGAAAGTATGATCTCGTTTGTTAAGCCTAATAGAAGTGAAATTACGGATGTTGCTAATGCAGTTTTAGAAGGTGCTGACGCAGTGATGCTTAGTGCGGAAACAGCTTCCGGAAATCATCCTAATTTGGTTGTGAATACGATGCGCACCATTATAGAAATGGTCGAGTCAACTGAATATAAATATAACCGTGAAGATGACTTAACAGCTCAAAGCCATTCCCCCAATTTATTAAGTGATGCTATTTGTTATAATGCCTGTAAAATTGCTAACGAGGTTAATGCAAAAGCCATCATCGGAATGACACAAAGTGGTTATACGGGGTTTACCATGAGTAGCTACCGTCCTAAAGCATCGCTTTTTATATTTACCAAAGAAAAAACATTAGTTTCGCAATTGGCACTTAGTTGGGGGGTCTCAGCTTATCATTATGGCAATGAAGAAAGTTTAGATAAAATCATCGAAGATCAAATTGAGATTCTTAAGCAAAAGGGTTTGCTATCAGCGAATGATGTTGTTATCAATACCGGTAGTACGCCAATTGCATTGCATCTGCCAACTAATATTATTAAAATTACAAGAGTTACTTAGCTATTTTTTTTAATTATATAGATGGTTAGTTGACATCTAAAAAAATCAATTATTCTTATGGACATGGCATATCTCGCACATTTAAAGAAAGATAAAAAATTGAATACAATTCTTTTAAAAAGTCCAATTACGCCATTTTATGATTTAGAAAAACAACCAATATATTTATCTTTAATACGCGGGATTATTAGTCAACAATTGAATACTAAAGTTGCTACAACTATTTATAATCGTTTTTTGGAATTCTATCGATATGCACCTTCGCTGGTTGCAGTACAAGAAACGAGTGTCTCGGATCTTCGCAGATTAGGATTATCAAATAGTAAATGTACTTATCTTCATGCAGTCGCATCATTTTTCATCGAGCACAAAATTACGGATAAACAATTATATAAGCTAACTGATGAGGAGATTATTGATCAATTAACGCAGATAAAAGGGGTGGGTAAGTGGACAGTTGAGATGGTGTTAATATTTTCAATGAATCGTGCAGATGTATTTCCCGTGGATGACTTAGGGGTACAAAAAGCAATGATCAGTCTTTACCAAATGAATTATATAGAAAGTAAAAGTTTAATAAAAAAACAGCTTCAGGCAATTGCGGAGAAATGGCGCCCTTATAGAAGTTATGCAACCAAACACTTATGGGCATGGGTAAATGGACAAACAGCTACTCATTAATTTTCATAAGTCTAAAAATAATGAGTTCTATGATTGTACGACTAATTTAGTTGTATCTTTGTGTTAAATATAATTTTATGGAAACAAATACTATATCATCTCCTATCCAATTTTCACAATCAGCCATTGTGGAATTAAAACAGATTCTTGCAAAGGAACAAAAGGAAAATTTATTCTTGCGTATTGGGGTAAAAGGTGGTGGTTGTAGCGGATTATCTTATGTTGTTGAAATGGATACGATAAAAGACAATGATGACCAATTTCAAGTTGATGGTCTTAGCTATATTATTGATAAAAGCCATCAACTGTATTTATATGGCATGTCCATTGATTGGGATAATGGATTAAATAACAGAGGTTTTATGTTTAATAATCCAAACGCTACTAAAACTTGTGGCTGTGGGAGTTCTTTTGCAATTTAACTTTAAGGCGAATACCACTTGTGTAATTATAATACCCACCGTGTTCTTATTTCCCTCCTAATTGTTGCCACCAGTCTTTTTGGTACTCACTTCTTTCCAATGTAATAGAATTAGATTTTATTTGAGCATCCGATATGGCTATCAACGAAATATTAATGATGTTGCGCACGGTGCTACCTAAATTAATAATGTGCATTGGTTTTTTTAACCCAAGTAAAATAGGCCCAATAATTTCTATATTACCTAAATCGCGCAACAAAGTGTAAGCGATATTACCAGCGTCTAAGTTTGGAAATATGAGGGTATTGACATCTTGCCCAACTAAGCTACTAAAAGGATAATTTTCTTTTAACAATTCTTTGTTAAGCGCAAAAGTACCTTGCATTTCGCCATCGATAATGAGTGAAGGATCTTTTTCTCGAATGATACGAACCGCTTTAGCTACCAATTGTGCTTCAGGAGCACGATTGCTACCAAAATTACTAAAACTAAGCATTGCAATTTTAGGTACGACATTAAATTGCTTTACATGATAGGCTATTCTTAAAGTTATATCTGCCAATTCTTCGGCTGTAGGGCGATAATTTACGGTTGTATCAGCTAGAAATATTGCACCTCTTTTAGAGAGTAATACCTGCATGCCGGCTAAACGAGATACCTCATCGCTCATGCCGATACATTGAATCGCTGGTAAGATAACATCACCATAATTTCTAGTAAGACCACTAACAACTGCGTCAGCATCACCTACTTCTACCATCATACATCCAAAATAAGTTGAATCGCGCATCAGTTTAAGACTTTCGTATGAGTTTATTCCTTTTCTTTGTCTTTTTTCAAAAAATATCGCCCCATATTTATTTCTCGTAGCTGTTTCAGTGTCAGCTCGAGGATTCACAATAGGTATATCAAAAAGTTCAATGCTATTTAATTGAGCAATATTGTTAATATTTTTAGGGTCTCCCAACAGTATTGGATAGGCATATCCTTCTTCATACAATAGGCTAGCAGCTTTAAGTATTTTTTGATTTTCTGCATCTGCAAAAACCAATCGTTTGGGTCCTCTTTTTGCCCTTATGCTTAGTGCCCTCATAATTTGGTCATCCAATCCCAATCTTTTTTTTAGTTGCATTTCGTATTCGTCCCAGTCAGAGATGTTTTTTTTAGCAACGCCACTTTGCATAGCCGCTTTAGCAACGGCGGGCGATACGGTACTAATCAGGCGTGGATCAAATGGTTTAGGAATAATATACTGTTGACCAAAGCTTAAATTTTTTTCTTTATATGCTAAGTTTACAATGTCAGGTACCGTTGTTTTTGCCAAATTAGCAAGTGCATGAACAGCAGCTAATTTCATTGATTCATTGATAGCAGTAGCACGAACATCTAAAGCCCCTCTAAATATAAAGGGGAACCCAAGCACATTATTAACTTGATTCGGAAAGTCGCTGCGACCGGTGGCTACAATAATGTCATCTCTTGTAGAGGCCGCTCTGTCATATGAAATTTCAGGATCGGGATTAGCTAATGCAAATACAATTGGTTTATGAGCCATACTTTTAATCATATTTTCATCGATAATATTTCCTACACTCAGCCCTATAAAAACATCGCTATTGCTCATGGCTTCACGCAATGTTAAATGTTTGTTTTTTTGATGACGAACAAACTGTAGTTTATCGTGACTAAAATCCTCACGACCATCGTACAGTACACCATCAATATCAAAAATAATAAAATTTTGAGGCAAAGCTCCAAGTAATAAATACAATTTACAACAAGACAAAGCCGCAGCACCGGCACCGCTAATAACAAATTTTAATTGATCTATTTTTTTACCCTGCAATTCTACGGCATTTAATAATGCAGCACCTGTAATAATAGCGGTGCCATGTTGATCATCATGCATCACGGGAATAGTCATCAACTCTTTAAGTTTTTGCTCAATATAAAAGCATTCCGGTGCTTTTATATCTTCTAAATTTATACCACCAAAAGTGGGCTCAAGCGATTTTACTATTTCAATAAATTTATCAGGATCCTTTTCATTAATTTCAATATCAAATACATCGATGTCTGCAAATATCTTAAATAGTAATCCCTTGCCTTCCATGACGGGCTTACTAGCAGTGGGACCTATATCACCTAATCCTAAAACGGCGGTTCCATTTGTAATAACTGCAACTAAATTGCCTTTAACCGTGTAATCATAAACCAACTCGGGTTTTTTAAAAATTGCCTTGCAAGGTTCGGCAACACCAGGTGTATAAGCTAATGATAAATCCCTTTGCGTTTTTGCTTCCTTAGAAGGAATAACCTCAATTTTACCTGGTCTATTTTTCGCATGGTATTCTAATGCTTGCATCTTCAAATTTTTATTCTCACTCATATATCTACTTTGTTTTTAATACCAAATTTATTACAAATATTTTTGTTAAATTCATTTATACAATTTGTTAATCTGGAAATGAAATCCAATAATTTACTTAAACGGACTATCTATTCATTGAGAAATCAGTTATTAATATCATGCACCTTTATTTTTTTACTCACACACCACGATGCCGTCGTTGCTCAATATTACTACAATGATATTATTGCAAATAAACAAACTAATGTTCAATTTGCTCTATTTAAGAAAAATAACATTCATTCTATAATAACCCAATCCTTACTTCCAGATGGTACACCATCCCCAAGATTTTCAATTAATGAAACGATAAATTACCTAACGAATACAGCACAAATTGAATCAGTAATTAATGGAATTAATAATAGGAATTATAGCCAATATGATGATAGTAATAGAATTATTAAGAGTAATAGCTATACTAATGATTTAAGCAATGTAGTTTATTTCTTTTATAATAAATTAGGTTTATTAAAAGAAATAGAAACGACAACAGTTGATAGTATATGGAAGGCTAAAATTAAAGAAAATCATTATTGGTTTTATAATTCAAATAACCAATTAATGAAAATGGTTAAAGTAAAGGACAATAAAGATACCATGAGTGTTATCACATTTAAACTCGATAGTGCGGGTTATCCTCTCGAAGAAACATGGATCGAGAAAAAAGAGGTTGTAGCTATTTACTACTATTACTACAATAGCGAAAGGCTTTTGAGTGATGTCGTACGATTAAATTTAAAATCTAAAAAATTGATACCCGAGGTTATTTTTGAATATACAACGGCAGGATTAATTAGACAGTTAACAAAGCCAGAAGTTGGTGTACCCAATAAATTTACAAGGTTTGACTACGAATATAATGCTCAAGAGTTAAATACAACACAGAAAATTTATAATAAATTAAATAAATTAATTGGTGTTGTTGTTTATAATTATAAGTAGATGTTTATATAAAAAGAAAATAATATTTGATAAGAACTATATGGGTAATGATCTTGTATAAGATGAAATAGTGTACTAAAAATCGATTTTTTATTTCTATTTACCCACCTTTTTCGTTATAGAGCCAGATTAATTGATTCATAGTTCTCAAAGTGTTTTATTAAAGTATTCGTTATATTACCCTTTTTAAAAAAAAAATTATTTAGTTGCTTAACCCAAATAATTTTTCTAATCGAATTACTTAAGAAAATCTCATCTGCTTGGTGTAAATCTTCTAAGACAAGTGATTGCTCTTCAACTAAATAACCTAATATGGGGGCATGATACAAAATATGTTTACGCATAATTCCCCCAATAGGACCATCCGTAATGGGTGGGGTATATAAAACACCTTTTTTTACTATCCAAACATTCGCAATTGTTGATTCCACTACTTGTCCTTTATAGTTTAAAAATAACATATCATCAACACACGCCTCTTGTGCTCTTTTTTTTGCTAATATATTAGGTAAGTAATTATTGGTTTTACATGGAGAAAGAATATTATAATTTTTCTCTATTTTATCATAAACCCCTAATGTCATTCCTTTATCTTGTTGTGAGGTTAGTACATTATCGAAATACTGCAAAAAAATAATCCAATCACAAAGAAGCGTATGATTCAATGACAATAAAGAATCATTCAAATAGAATATAATTTTACACTTAAATAGTTGTGAAGAATCTTTTTGAAGATGTAATAATTTTTGTAAACTATCCTCAAATAATGTTACAGTGAGTGGGATATTAGGTGTTAGCCCCATTAAGTTTAATGTTTGGTTATTCCTTTCTATATGATCATTTATGAACTCCGCTTGTCGTTGGTATATTCTTAATGTGTCAAAAAAACCATATCCATATTGAAAGGACAGGTTCAAAGGAGATATTGGGTTATCGGATAATTGTACAAGATCGCCGTTACGAATAATTGCCGGAGGAATGTCATTCATAGAAATTATCAGTTCTTCTTCCTTATACCTAATTTAATAAGCCCATTTAATCCATGTAGCCCCCCATGTAAAGCCCCCGCCAAAGCTAGTAAGAATAATATTTTGCCCCTTTTTAAATTTCTTTTCCCATTCCCATAAACATAGAGGAATAGTGGCTGCTGTTGTATTACCAAACTTTTCTATATTAATTGTAACTCGATCCATGCTTATATCCATACGTTCAACGGTTGCATTAATAATTCTAAGATTGGCCTGGTGTGGCACTAGCCAATCAATGTCTTTATTTGACAAATTATTTTTCTTCATAATATCTACACATACACCAGCCATTGCTTTTACTGCGACTTTAAAAACCTGTTGCCCTTCTTGAAAAACAACATGCTGATTACCTAACACGGTGTCGAAACTTGGCGGATTACTACTCCCGCCACCTTTCATATATAGAAAATCTTTACCTGAACCATCTGACCTGAGAATACTATCCATAAACCCTAACTTTTCCTCGGTACCTTCTAAAAGAACTGCACCAGCCCCATCGCCAAAAAGCATACAGGTTGTTCTATCAGAATAATTTACAATAGAACTCATTTTATCAGCACCCACTACAATAACCTTTTTATGTCTCTTACTTTCTATCAAATTTGCACCCACTGTTAGGGCAAATAAAAAACCGGAACACGCAGCACTTAGGTCAAATCCATAAGCATTTTTAGCCCCTATGCGATAAGCTACTTCATTACTAACCCCCGGAAATACATTATCAGCAGTTGTGGTTCCACAAATAATACAATCAATTTCCATAGGGTCTAAATTCTTTTTATCAATTATTTGCTGTACGGCTGGTATAATCATTGTACTTACGCCATTATGCTTACCCTGTAAAATCCTTCTTTCTGATATACCAGTTCGTGTTTTTATCCACTCATCGTTTGTATCAATTATGGTTTCCAATACTTGATTTGTTAAACGGTATTCGGGAACATAACCGCCAACTGCCGTGATGATTGCTTGCATAAGAAAAAAATATTAAAAAGTATAGGTTAAGTCTTTTAATAAATAACGCTGATTGTGTATTTAGCAAAATTAGTGTTTTAAATATTTATTTACTTCAGTTTTGTAACTCTTTTTAAAAGTATTCATATTTTTTTTATTTATTTATCTTTGTTATAGTTATACCAATTATTTTAATCCATGAGACTTTATCCTATATTCAATAATAAACATGATAGTAGGTTAATTAAATTAATAACAATTTTAACAATTATATGTATTTTCTCTTTGTCTATAATTGTGTCGTTTTTGGTATATGATAGAAGAGAAAAACAAAAGATTATTTATCAACAGAGAAAATTATTAGAGTGGCGTTACTTTCAAATAGACAGTGTACAATTAGTTAATAACCTTGAGTTACAAAACAATAGTGAAAAAAATCTGTTAAATCAAATGGGTCTCTATATTAAGATGAAAGAAATAGCACATCAAAGAGATTCATTTTATTTGGTTAATAACTATATGAGCAAGGCAATATATAATTATCAGCAAATAGTATCGCTAAAGGATAAACAAATTAAAAAGTATAAAAAAATAGCCCATAATGATCCCATTTTAAAAAATAAAAATGTCAATCGCCTAACGAATCATTTAAAGAAAAATAATAAAATGCATACACACCAAAAATAAGGATGTACCGCATTTTAAATCCTTTAAATTAATGGTCGTGTATAAATAATTGATGCAATCTTTAATAGCCAAGAAATAGGTAAATTGTTAGTTTTTAAAATCCGATGCCGAATAAAATTGCAAAAAAATAGTTCCACCATATTTTTTATAGTTTCTTAACCCTCTTTCTTAAAGATTTTAACCGATAATGACCTGAATTTGTTAATACAATTACCAAAATAAATCGCACAGTCTATTTTTAAAATAGTACTTCTTTTATATATTTTTTATACAGTTTATTGTTTTTTTGTACCTTTGTATCAGGCGGGTAGTATGACTTGCATTTTTTTCTTTCGCAAAATGTGAAAAAGATGTTAATGTTTTTTTGAATCTATAATGTTTGTTATCGATAGGGATTTATGGTTTATTCTTCATGTTTTTTGAAAATCGTTACAATACGCAAAAGGTTACTTACTTACTATAAGTACTATAAGGCAAAGATTATGGTCAAGTTGGTATTATCTCGTTAATTTAATTTTCAATTGAATGTTAAAAAGTGTCTATTACTATGGTTCAAGAGGTTAAAAATAATTGATTACAAGTAACAGAATGACTCGAAATTTTTTGAAGGTTTTTTTTTTGTTTTTCTTTTCATGTTTTAGTGTTTCTTTACTAGAAGCACAAGTTAATATAGGGCTTGATTTGCCTATTGATCCGAGTACCGTTCTACAACTATCTGCCACGAGATTTGGCTTCTTACTTCCAAGAATGGATGGTACTAACAGAGATGCAATCATTAGCCCAGCTACCGGTTTAATGATTTTTAATACTTCTACAAATGGTGTTGAAGTTAACTTTGGGACTCCTTTAAATCCTGTATGGGGCGGACTTTACCAAGGCGCAATAAATAATGCTTATAATGGGTTAACACAGATTAATACTGGTGTTGTTTTAGGTGGATTATTAACAATGCCTACCCTAATTACCGCTACGCTTAATAATCCACTGATGTTTTCAGGTTTGTTATCGGCTAATCCTATTTCAGATAGTATTTTGATGTTAGGTAGTGCAGATAATATTTTGAAATATATTACCCCTTCTGATCTCCTTTCCCGTAATTTGCAAGCTGACAATGGTCTTTATTTCCAAAATAATACTTTTTATTTGGGCGGTACATTAACTCGTCCTACGGTGTTAACGACAAGTGGCGTGAACACACTATCGATACAAGGACTTAGTTCAGATGCGTTATCCGATACAATTTTAGTTCAAAATGGGAGTGTGCGTTATCGTTTACTATCGTCTTTAACAAACTCAAAAATTGACACAGCCGTTAATGGACTTACAAAAATTAATGACTCCGTATTATTGGGGGGAGACTTAACTCGTCCTACAGTGTTAACAACAAGCGGCGTGAACACACTATCGATACAAGGACTTAGTTCAGATG
>JASGCP010000062.1 GCA_030053995.1 Phycisphaerales bacterium | reverse complement strand
TAATGCAATTTAATTTTTTATTATTTTGTTGCATTAAAAACTTGTTGCAAAGAATCTAAAATATCAGTAAGTGAAGAACAAAAGCAAAGAGTAATTAACGCAATAAAAGATTGTCCAAGTTTATGTGGGTGGGATATTTCAAAAGGACATCGGTTTTTTATTTTAAGTGATTTATCAGAAACAGACTATAGAAAAGTTAGTTCTGGTGGATTGCAGAGAGCAAAATATTTCAACTTAAATGACATTTTACATGAAAATATTGTTAAGTCTGGCATAAAAGGGATTGCCGAAGGATTAAAAAAACCAAGAATGGAAATAAAAGTAATAGAAAAATCAAAAACTAAAAAAGGTGTTAGATTGCTAATGCCTTTTTTAGTTCTATGACGAAATGCATCGGTGAAAAATGGCTGATTATAGGCTAAATCATTTTTCAAACAATTTCAAAATAATCCGTGTAATCCCTTAGTCCGTATCATCTCTGATTCAGATAAAAGAAGTGTGACCATTATAAAATGGCGTTAAGTGAAATAAGCTAAATAAATTAATTATCTTTGCTGCATGAAAAAAGATAATGAAATATTAAAATCATTAATCGCAAATGGCACGATTGGTGCAAATTTGAGTGCCTTGATTTCAAAAAAAAGGGGGGTAGGCGGTAGCTTGGCTACTATTGCGCGTGAAGCTATTTTAGCTACTTTTAAAGCCAACGAAAAAGCTAAGCAAACCCATGTGCCTTTTCTTGTAAAGGAGAGCAATGCTTTGTACGAAATACAAGCCGATGGCACTAAACAATTTGTAAAAAATATTGAAAAACCTATCATACAATTACCCAATCACTTTAAGTTAAAATAATGGTAACCAAACGAATGCGGGTGTTTGCTGGTCCTAATGGTTCTGGTAAAACCACCATCATTCAAAGATTGCAATCCAAAATTACTTACGGTGTATATGTTAATGCCGATGATATAGAAAGTTTATTGAAACAGCGTGGGGTATTGCTTTTTAATGCTTATCAGCTTAATATAAACGAACCGCAACTGCAATTTTTTTTAAGCAAAGTCGTTTCGCACCTATAAAACGCAACGAGCTTGATTTGTGGCAAAAAATGACTATCAAAGAAAATGTACTGTAGGTGCACACCGTAGTAGATTCATATTTAGCCGCTGATTTAGCTGAATTTATTCGTCAGCAATTATTAGCCAATGACATTTCATTTACTTACGAAACTGTGATGAGCCATAAAGGAAAAGTTGATTTTCTGCAAACAGCTCGTGATAAAGGGTATCGGGTTTATTTATATTTCATAGCTACCGAAGACCCTGCCATTAATATAAGTCGTGTGCATGTGCGTGTGGCATTGGCGGGACATCATGTATTGCCTGGCATCATAGAAAAACGATACTATAAAAGTTTACAACATTTAAAAGCGGCTATAAAAAAAACAAATCGAGCTTATTTGTGGGATAATTCCGGTGCTGAGAGTTGCTTAATTGCTGTAATAACAGATTGGCGAGGATGTAAAAATATTGGATAGCGATGCTGTGCCGAATTGGTTTATAAAGTATTTGGTAAATGAGTAAAGACGACAATAATAAAGCACAAAACCACCAACACCATAGGGAGTATAAATTAGATTGAGACAATTAAAAATCCATTTGCATAATTTTCTTTTATAATCTCAAGCAGTTTTTTTATTCATATACTTTGATTTGCCTCAAAGGTAATACTATCAAGGGATTTCAGAGTTTTCAGCCTACTTTTTGTCCATTTATCCCTAATTTTGCACAAAAACATCATGCAAAGCAGCAAGAATTGTTTTACTTTTAAAATTTAGTAATACCAAATAAATGATTATGACAAGGCAAGACGCAGAAAAAAAATTGCAAGATCTTTTTAAAATTCCTCAGTTCTACGATGAACAATGGCAGACTGTTGAAAAAGTCCTCAAGGGTGAAAAGGTATTGTTAATTGAAAAGACGGGCTTTGGTAAGTCGCTCTGCTTTCAATTTCCAGCTACCATCCTGCAAGGAACCACCGTAATATTTTCACCATTAATTGCACTGATGCGTGATCAAGTAAAAAAGTTGACGGCACTGGGTATTGTAGCAAAGTGCATTAACAGTGCACAGACAGAAGAAGAAAATTTTCAGATACTCAATGAAGCAAAGCAAGGCAAAATAAAAATACTATACATAGCACCAGAAAGACAAGAAAATAGTGCATGGATAGAAGCTACACAACAAATGAAATTATCGATGGTTGTTGTTGATGAAGCACACTGTATTTCTGTTTGGGGACACGATTTTAGACCATCATTTAAAAAAATAATTGACCTTGTAAAATTATTGCCAAAAGAATTTCCTGTTCTTGCTACAACAGCAACAGCTACTAAAAAAGTAGAACGCGATATTACATACCAAATAGGGAATAATATTACAACTATTAGAGGCAATTTAATGAGGGATAACTTAAAGCTATTTGTTGTTAAAGTTACTTCCGAAGATCAAAAGCTGATATGGCTTGCTAAGAACCTAAATAAATTACCCGGATCAGGAATACTTTATACAGGAACGCAAGTTGATACCGACATTTATGCTCGGTGGTTTGAGCATCAAGGGATATCATCAGTTGCTTATCATGGGGGATTAGATAAATTAGATAAACAATTGCGGGTTGATATAGAACAAGGATTTATGAATAATCAGTGGAAATGTATTGCTTCAACAAACGCATTAGGTATGGGTATCGACAAACCCGATATTCGATTTATTATCCATACGCAAATACCGCAATCGCCCATTCATTATTATCAAGAGATTGGTAGAGCAGGCAGAGATGGACAAAATTCGTATATTATTTTGTTTTATAATGAAAGCAAGGACAGAGAATTGCCACAAGCATTTATTGAACAAAGCAGACCCACCATTGAAAAATATGAACAGGTTATTCGTGCAGTACAATCAGAACTACTAGGTGAGCAAGACTTGCAGAAACGAACGAACCTGCAACAAAAACAAATCAGAACGATAAAAGCCGACTTGATTGAGCAGAGTATTATTCGTGAAGTTATGATCGGAAAAAGTAAGAAGTACGAGTATATTGCCAATGCCCCATCGTTAAATACGAAACCCTTTGAAGAATTGCGACGCACTAAATTAGATGACCTTGACAAGATGATTGCTTATGTTGAAACAAACCAATCTCGAATGAAATTTCTTTGTGATTATTTAGGCGACAATGACAATCATATATTTAATAACTGCGATAACACCGGCGAAAAGAAAATAACTGTATCCATAACGCCAGAATGGGTGCAGAAATTACAAGATTTTAGAGAAAATCATTTCCCAAACTTGGAAGTTGAAGCAAAAGGTACGCATATTGTCAACGGTGTAGCAGCATCGTACTACGGTGTTTCAAATGTCGCCACCGCCTTGCATCAGTCGAAATATGAACAAGGTGGCGACTTTCCGGATTTTTTATTGCAATTACTTTTAAAAGCATTTCATAAAAAATTTAGTCAAGAAGAGTTTGATTTACTTCTTTATGTGCCCCCTACTTCCTCGGGTGATTTAGTTAAGAACTTTGCTGTTAAAGTTGCTACGGCTTTAAATATAGCTATTTCTCACAACCTCGTAAAAAGTAGGGTAACCAATCCACAAAAAGTCTTTCAAAACAATTGGAATAAAAAAGATAATGTACGCGACGCCTTTTCATATACACCCCGAACTGATATAATAGGAAAGCGTATCGTACTGATTGATGATATTTTTGATAGCGGGGCAACCGTTAAAGAAATTGGCAGATTATTAACTAACTTTGGAGCAATTAAAATAGCACCTATTGTTATTGCAAGAACCGTAGGTGGTGATATTGCCTAATATGAAAAGAGAAGAAGCAACCTATTGGATAGCCTTGGCACATTTGCCCAGATGGGGGTATTTAAAAATAAATAACCTCATTATCAAGTTTTTTCATGAAAACAAAATTTCTATCGAGGATTTTTTTCAGCTATCTGAACAAGAGTGGCATCATCAATATCAGCTTGATGAAAAACAGGTTGCCGATTTAAAACAGGCTAAATCTGAATTAGCCAGTCATGCTTTTTTAGCGGAATCTTTTTTTAGTCAAGGTTTTGAAATCATACCTATTACTTCACCCGATTATTCCAAAACATTAAAGTCTAATCTAAAAGCAGCGCATGCACCGGCTGTTCTCTATATAAAAGGTAACAAGCAATTATTACAAGAAAAATCTATTGCTATTGTTGGCTCAAGAGACGCATCAGAAATAGCTTTAACATGTACAGATAACATTGCTAAACTTGCGAGTAAGGAGTATAAAGTTGTAGTCAGTGGCTTTGCAAGGGGTGTTGACAAACAAGCATTAGATTCAGCAATAAAATACAAAGGACAAAGTGTAATTGTTTTACCACAAGGTATCATGACTTTTAGTTCTGGTTTTAAGGATTATTATAAGCAAATAATTGACGGCGATGTTTTGGTACTCAGTACCTTCTTCCCAAAAACACCTTGGAAAGTAGAATTAGCAATGGCACGGAATGCAATTATTTATGGACTTGCCAACGAAATTTATGTCGCTGAATCAGCTGACAAAGGCGGTACATGGTCGGGGGTACTTGACGGATTAAAAAAAAATAGAATAATATATGTTAGACAATCGGACCCAACCGAGAAAAATGCAAATAATATTTTGATTCAAAAAGGTGCTATACCTGTCGATTTTAATGGTGTTGTGTTATCTTCACCTGCTACCGTAACCCATAACGATAAATGTTACACAAGTGAAGAACTGAAAAATAATAAGGCACTTGACGAAGCCATGATATATACCATATTGCAAAACGATCGAATATTAACAGGTGCTGAAATTTTTAAAATAATGAAGCTATCGCCCCCTTGGACCCCACCGAAGCTATCGCACTATTTAAAGAAATTAGATTCTATTGAAGTGGTAAAGAAAAAGAACACAAATGCTTACAAGTTAAAGGGAACAACCAATAAACAAGTAACAAAAATTAATTTTTCAAACTGATAAAAAATAGGGCTCTATGACGAAAAGGATCGTGTTAAAAATAAATATCCTCAATCAATTTCAGTTCTAATAAATTTTTAGATTGGTAATCTAAGATAATGGCTACAGCATTAAATTGTACCTGATTAAAAAATGTATTGCTCGATAAATAAGCCACCGCAATTTTTTTAAGACAATTCATTTTTTTTTGGTTTATAGACTCTTCAGGATACCCAAATGTGATATTTGTTCGGGTCTTAACCTCAAAGAAATGCACGATCTTATTTTTAGACGCAATGATGTCAACTTCACAATGTGCTGTTCGCCAGTTCCTATTTTTAACAACATATCCTTCAGATAGTAACCAATTACATGCAATATCTTCACCTAATTTCCCGAGTTCGTTTTTAGTCATAATTCTTCTAAAAGGGTAACATTTAATTTATTTCTCGAATATAAAACACCTGTTTTTATTTGGTAACGATGATGCCAATACCTTCTTCTTGTTTTTTAGATCGACTAATATAACCGCATTCTTCTATTTTAAAATTAAATTTCTTAAATAGGCTTTGTAGTTTTTGGGGTGTAAAAAGAAGCAACTCATCCGGCAACCATCTCCCAATTTTCATATCAATTTTCTTAGGATAGATAGTAGTTGGATAATCTTTATTAAGCCAATCAATAGGAGACATATTTGACAGCCACTGCGATCGATCACTGAAAACGGTAACAAATATCTTACCTTCTGGGTGCAACCAATCATACATTTTTTCTAAGGCAGTCAATAATGTATTATAGTCTAAAAAATGTATAACATGGGCTAAGAGTATGCCACCGATACTTTTTGCCGGAAAATTTGTCTCTTGAGGAAATTTTAATAACTGTACTTGAATATTATGTTCAAAGTCCTTTATAATACTGTTTTTTATAATATTTAAATGTTGTTGATCTATGTCGATTGCAGTAATTAAGCCCCCTTTTTCAGCCACTTGTAAACTGGCGACGCCGTAAGCTGCACCTATGTCTAAGTTATGTAAATTGTTTTTACAGGCAAACTCAATAAATTGAGACATACAATTGTCGGGCTCAGGTATTGTCCAGCCAAATTTATTATCCGTTCTTATTAACCCTTCTTTATTTATAGAGGGACGATGTGTTAAAATCATCGATTAGAAATAGAGCCTTGTTGTTAAAATGTTGCAATATACTAACTAATCATTATAAAATTAATAGTTTTATAGTTATGGGACGGTACTTGTTTTTATGAGCTCTATGACGAAATGAGTGGGTAAGTTAGTTAAATTTTATATTTGATTACCGTTGAGGATATAGGCAAAAGCCCTCAGAGGAAGGAGTTTGCAAAACAAGGCGAACGAAGTGGCTATCGAAAATGGGCAGCGGCGAATATATCAAAAGAAAGCGAGTGGTGGCGATGCAACAATCGTAAAGGTGGAAGCCAGTAATACTTAATCGCTACCAATCGCTTTCTATATATCCGACGCCATTCATTTTCGATAACGCAGTGAGCCGTAGTTTTGCAACCCTTACTCTGCAGGCTTGATTTCTTCTTTGTTGCTTTCTTTTGTATCAAGACAAAAAAAAGAAAAATGACCTTATAAAATACCAAATTATCATTTTTAAAGTCATCAAATTTCTAACATTTTACCCACCCTTTTCGTCATAGAGCCTTTTTATGTTATCCTTACCATTACTTAAAGTTTATTGACATGTATTGATCGTTAGAAAAATTCAACAAATTTGTTTTTTTTCAATAAAAAATAAAATGTTATATTGAGTGAACTGCATTGGTAATTGTTTTTTAACTATCTATGTTATTTTTTAACTATCTATTGTTGGTATTAAATTTATCAATTGCGCAAGATGATAGTCTAGTTTCAAAAAAGGTAGTTAGTAAATTAAACACAACACAGCATAGTATAAAGCATAATAAAAAAAAGCAATATTTAAGTGTTGTTGGGCCTACTATGATGATGAGTTCCCCTAACTGCTATGTTTTTTCTAATGATGTCATACAAACAGATAGACCGACTATATCGCAAACTACTTCAACTACACCGCACCATTGGGTACAAACAGAAAACGGTTTTTTGTATCAACGCAATGCGGATGGTAGTTCATTTTTTAATTATCCTTGGACGGTTTGGAAATATGGCGTCCTCCCCAATACCGAAATAAGTTTACAAACAACCCTTCGATCCTCAATAGGTCAGCCTAACAATGTTCCGGTAACCGGTCTTATTCCCTTTACCGTTGGATTTAAAACCCGTTTATTTCAAGGTACAAAAATTATTCCTGCTGTATCTTTTTACGGTGGGTTAAGTTTACCTAAAGTGGCAACCTATAACTACGCACAAACTTATTATGCACCTTATGCACAATTTATTTTTAGCAATACAATTAACTCATGGACTAATTTAATTTATAATATTGGTGTTAATTTAGATGGGTTTGAACCTGTTCCTATATTTACCTATACCTTGGCACCCATGTTTGAACTTACGAAACAGATTGCCTGTTTTGTAGAAGCTTACGGACAATTCCCCCAAAATTCAGCGGCAACTAATGGTTTTGATGCAGGCATTTTATATTTAGTAACCCCAAACTTTCTTCTTGACGCTAGTGCAGGAATCAATATTTATAAAATTTACACGCCTTATTTTGTCTCCTTAGGTATATCTTATAGAAAGCAAGTAGTTAAAAAAAAACTAATACATAGGTAGATTTTTGGTAACTTCATTGTGTTTTTTTTGTACTATTTTAATATCATGAGCTATGCCCTATCGTTTGATTATTTATATCGTCTATCCCTTGCTATTTGCCATAGCTTGTAGTAACACTTTAGCGTCTAAAAAAAATAATGAAACCAGCCCATCGCAAGAGCCTATTGCACAAACACCTAATACCTTTAATTATAAAGTAGTTGCTATTTATCCGCATGTTGCTAACTCATTTACAGAAGGTCTTTTGTATGTTAATCATTATTTTTATGAAAGTGCCGGCGGGTATGGGGACAGCAGAATTATGAAAGTTATTCCTCAAACAGCACAAATAGTTAAGAGCATCAATATTAATAAAAACTATTTTGGCGAGGGGATTGCTATTTTTAATAATAGGTTATATCAACTTACCTATCGCGAACAAAAGATTTTTGTTTATGATACCGAAAATTTTAAATTAATTAAATCTTTTGATTGGCAAAACGGCGAAGGGTGGGGCATGACTGTCAATAAACAATATCTCATTGTTAGTAATGGGTCGAGTAATTTATATTTCTTAGATCCACAAACATGCACGGTACAGCATATAGTATCAGTTCATGATAACCTCGGCCTTGTCAATAATATCAACTCTTTACAATGGATTGATGGGAAAATTTATGCTAACATTTGGCTTACACAATATATTGATGTGATCAATCCCACCACAGGATTTGTTGAAGGTCAATTAGATTGTACAGCTATTCTTGAAAAAAACGGATTATCAACAGAAGGAACACAAGAAATGAACGGCATTACATACGATAGTAATAACCATATTATTTATGTAACCGGTAAATATTGGCCCGCTATTTTTGGATTACAGTTGTTATAAAGACAAAGTCCCGCTTTAATAACGGGACTTTATTTTGTTTAATAGTTAGTAACGCACACACAAAATTAATTTATCTATTGATGATAGTTAAATAAAAAAAAAAGTAACTAACAAATTATTGGTTACATGTTAATTACTTTTTATCGGATTAATGAACAAGCTTTCATTCCTGTATATTTTTTGAAGGCTACTGAAAAATGTGAAATAGTTGAATACCCTAATAAATGCGATACTTCCGTTACTGATAAACATTTTTCATATAATAAATATTTAGCATGCTCCATGCGTTGTTGTTGAAAAAAATCAAATATGGTAATTCCAAAAACTTCTTTAAAACCTTGTTTGAGATAAGATTCATTTATTAAAACTTCTTTACTTAACTCCTTAATTGTATAAGGATTCTGCATGTTCTTAACTAAGATGTCACGCGACCTATAAATAGCATCCAAAATTTGTGGATTATTAATAAAACGACAGGCCGGCATAATGCCCCGAGCTTGTGCTGGCGTAATATAATCTAACGAAAATAAAAGGAGTTCATAAACCCTGGTATTGATATAGATATTTTCAATAGCATCCTGATAATTATGATCAAGCAAAGAATTCAAAATTTTCTTTTCTTTTACAGATAAGGAAAAAGTTTTTCTAAAACTCTGTCTTTTTTGAAAACTAATAACTTCCTCTTTCAACCCATGCACGGTTACATTTTTAACAAACTGTAATAAGACAGGCTTAGGAAAAATAATTGAAAAAATATCGATCGTTGCATGTTCGCCATGATGACAATTATAAGGTCGCTCGGCACAATCAGAGCACGATTTCATTAAACAATATTTATTGTCAATGGTACAAAATTGCAATTCTAAAAAACAATGATCATCTTCCTTGTCTATCTGGTAAATCAGCAGACCGATATTATTAAAATAGGAATCACTTATGTTTTTAGGACGATAGCGTTGTACATGATAGCCAAAGGACTGGGGAAAGTTCTGTTTTTTGTCTACTAATAATTCATACTGCTCTTTATTAGCTATTAATTCCAATAGACTACTTTTTAATAGCTCTTTATGTAAAATGTGATCCATTGTGTTGGTACGATAAATGTTACCTGTTATTTTTTTTTATTTCTTCTAACAGTTGATTCATTTTAAATGCTTCCTCTAAAGTATTATCTATATGGAATAGAATTATGGGGATTCGGCGAAGTTGTTTCCGAACTTCTACGGTAAGTAACCGTTTAACTTCCCATGATTTTAACTGAATGGTATGAAGTGCCGATGCCTTATCTTCTACATTATAAAAGCTAAGATAAATTCTTGCTTCTAATAAATCAGGCGTAATGGTAATATTTGATATAGAAACCATGCCACCATGCATAATATTTAAACCCAACTTGACAAAAATATCATTTAATGCCTTTTCAAGTATTGCTGCTACTTGTCTCTGCTTTTTACTTTCTATCATAAACAATCTTTATCAATACCAAAAAATAAGACACCTATCAGTAGTAATTGCGTAATGAAACCAATACAGTAAACTTCTTTACAAAAAATATATGTTTTTTGTAAGGCTAAAGGTAATTATTAAAAATTATATTTTATCAATAAACACTTTTCAGGTAAGAATAATACACCTACTGCCAAACTATTGTCGCATTAGGAAATTGTGCTTGAATACCATTCTTATTAGCACTCATGGCAAACGGTGTTTCTGTAAAGTATAAATTTTTCATATAGACATCTACGGCTCCATTCCACCAAGTAAAAGTAGTAATAGGCGTGTAAGATAAATTTAAGTATTGTACGCTATCAAAGGCATTGACATTATTTGCATACGCCGTAAAATTTGTCAAACCCGTACTATCCAAAAATAAATATTTCAAATTGGTTAGTGAATTTAACCCGTAAGTAAAGGTAGCCAAATATTGATTCTGCTTTAACGAAAGATATTTAAGATTATTCATTGTATTAGCTGGAACATTAAGTGCCGTAATACCAGAACTATCCAAAGCGAGAAAATTTAAGTTGTTAAACGATCCAGCAGGAATAGGAAATGAGGTCAATGATGGATCTGATCTAATATCCAAATAATATAAATTGTTTGTTGCATTCGTGTGTAGTGTAAGTGCTGCAATATTCGTAGCACGCAAATCCAAATAATTGAGCTTAGCAGTAATATTCGATAAGTCTAAAGCACCTGTAAATCCTGACCCACTTAAATAAAGCCCTCTTAAATTACCAAGCGAACCAGGACTAAAATCAAGATCGGTTGTTGTTAACATGCCACAACCTTTTAATGATAAATAAATAAGATTATTTAAAGAATTAGTAGCAAAAGAAATACGGCTAAGCGTCTTGTTATAGCTTATACCTAATATTTTTAAGTTGTTTAAAGTATTTTCTACTAAACTAAAATTGGTTAATTTGCTACAATAACTTATCGATAAAGATGATAAGTTAACGAGACTATTCGGTGCCATGATTATGCTACTGATTGCTGAGTTGTTCATATAAAGATCTGTCAAACTCGGCAATGCCCCTGCTGGTACTTCTACGATATTGATGTTGGTACTGCCGAGGTACCATTTTCTGAGCAGGTACAGGGTATCACCATTTGGAAACTTTAGATTACCAGACACCAAGTTAGACATAGACAAATTAAATCCGATTGAATCAACCCGGTTATTGACAATACTTATACCTTGCCATTGCTCTAAAGGTTTATTTGAAAGCCAATAAGAACTCTTAGGCCAATTGGTACCATTTAATTGCATGTATATTGAAACTAACCCTAAGCTATCAAGGTAACGACTACCCGGATAATCAATATTAAGATTAGCAGTTGACATTTTTTTACAACTGCATAGATTGATCGTAACAAGACTACAAGCAAGGACATATAATAACAATAGAATTAATGCTGGTAGGATATTTTTTTTTGTCTGCATCATTGCTCAATTAAAAGAATGAATGAAAAATTATTCACGAACAACCACTATCACTACCACTAGAGCACCCATAGCCTGATACACAAGAGTCGATGCAAGCCTCCTCATTATTATTAACCCCCCAGGCTTCATCTACCGCCTCCTCTGTACCGCAATCAAAATTAATACAAAACCAGCACCCTGCACTCTGGCACTTACCCCCTTGGATAGTTTTTAAGTGATGACTCTGAAGTTCTTTCCTTGTTAATAATTTTCCTATACTTTTTATTGGTGGTATATTTTTTTTCATAATATGGTACATGTTATTATTAAGAATGCCGTAACCAAACTATAGATGCAATTTTCAAAGGCGAAAAAAAGAGCATGGCCGTGTAAAGTTACAAATATATAAGACTCTGTGACGAAATGAGTGGGTAAGTTAGTAGTTACATTTTATATTTGATTACCGTTGAGGATATAGGCACAACGCCCTCAGAGGAAGGACATTGCAAAACAAGGCGAACGAAATGGCTATCGAAAATGGGCAGTGGCGAATATATCAAAGAAAGCGAGTGGCAGCTATGCAACAATCGTAAAGGTGGAAGCAAGTAATATCCAATCGCTTTCTATATATCCGATGCCATTCATTTTCGATAACGAAGTGAG
>JASGCP010000061.1 GCA_030053995.1 Phycisphaerales bacterium | reverse complement strand
TTTTGTCTTGATACAAAAGAAAGAAACAAAGAAAAAATCAAGCCTGCAGTAGAGAGACGATGCATGCCTCGTCTCTACCTTTTTTATTAAATTTTTAGTCATCCAGATAAATCTGGATGCAATTGGTAAAATCTGTGTAATCCGTGATTCATAAAGTTGAAAATTGAAAGTTGAAAATGGCGAATTGGTTGACCATTAATCATTATCCACCCCTAAAACATCTTAGCAACTCAAAAAATGATTTAGCTCCAAAATTCTGGATTAACTAAAAAATAATTTATCTTCGACAAATTTTATTATCATTGCCCAGATGGCGGAACTGGTAGACGCACTAGACTCAAAATCTAGCTTTCGCAAGGGAGTGCAGGTTCGATTCCTGTTCTGGGCACTTGGTAACGGATTGAGGGGGGTAAATCAATCCTTACAGCACAACCATTATTTAACTATTTTTTAACTATTGTTTAACATATCAAATAGATAACAAATCTTATTTTTAAACTTATAAGATCATGTTATAATTATTATTTTTTTACCTTTAAAAACAAAAGTTATGAAGCATTTCACTTTGGACAGCTTACAAAATGAAAATTCTCAAGGTGCTAATCTTTCAAAAAATGAAGTTTGGGAGGCTTGTATGAGTGCTTGGGCATTAGGAAACTATTAGTCATGTTACTATACTCATGCAACTTAATAAAATGTATTTAATTGTATTTTATTGAGTTGTATAATAGTCGCATGAAGTATCTGTGTAATAAAATTACATTTTATTACACAGATACTTTTTTTATTTTTTTATGTATGTCAGTGTAATTTCTTAAACGAAATAAACCTTCAAAAATTTGCAACCATTTTTTTATTCCAAGTAATAACATGGTAATATGGTAATTTTTTGACTACACTTAAATATTTTATTTAGTCTAAGCATCAACATCCAAACAAGATTGAGCGAAATGTTTGACGGCAAACGAAATATCTTTTTTTAGTGCTTGTTCTATCCTTTTGTGATTATTCGGTTGCATCTTTACTAATAATTTTAAAGAGGCTAACCTAATAAGATGAGAAGGATGTACCGTAGATAACTGTTCAAGTATATTAATCAGTTTTTCAGCTTTCAATAAGGAAGCGATATTCATTAGGTATCGTAAAGAATTAATCATATAGTTATTAATCGAAATTTGTGATATTTCTCTTTTTTGAACATCAAACATTGGAGCTGCATAATTAAATTTGTGATTTGATTTAAGAACTAAATTAATCGTTAATGAAAACTCTTGGGGCGGATACTGTGTGTGGATATCCCTACCAGCACGGTAAACCATGATTTTGCCATTCTGCAATGATGTTTTTTCTAAGAACTTCATTTCTACTTTTTCACCAATATAGCCAGCAGTTTTGTGGCAATCGTATTCCCATATATCTGTTTCATATCCGCTCCCCATATACCCAACGGTCATAAATGAGGTATCGTGATCATGATGTCCTAAAATAATATCATCTACACCAACTTCCCGCCAATCCTTTTTTCCTCTTTCTGTTTTAGTATCATGCCATAGTAGAACCCTTAGAAAATAATGAGCATTTAAGTGTAACAAGAGCGTTTGTGCATTACTTAAGTTGTTCCTTTGAAAAGATTCTATATTGTTCTCTATTTCCGTTTTTAAATATGCTACTAAAAATGTTTTATTATTGGATAACATTTTTAAATGCTTAGAACAAGCTAATAAGGTATCCATTTCATTACTTTTAATAGTCGCATCACAATAAGCAATGAAATCTTTTAAAGATATTTGCTCGGTTGTATCTTCCTGTATGGTTAATGCCATATATTTACTATTTAAAATGTTTTTAATTTTTCTTGTGCACGCTTTACATTATATTGAATAATTTCATGAGGGTCTTTTTCTAAGATTGCCAAGGCCTTTAAGCCAAGATCAAAATTTAATGCAAATAAACTTTTGCAAGCTTGCCACCGAACTATATGACTTTTATGGTTTAAAAAATTGAATATAATATCGGGTGCATGCTCTCTATCACCATAAGCTATTACTTCAAATGTGGACTCTATATATCCTTCTTTTATTACTTCTAACTCTAATTGGGCATTTCTTGTTATTACACACTGTAGCGATTGTGGATCATATAACCGCACTATCCGTTGTGTTTCTGTGTTTTTTTCAATAAAGTAAATTAATACACTTTCTTCATCACATTGCAACATTCTGCTATCTAAGGAAATTTGAAGAACATTTTTATTTGCTTCTACATATAGACATTGCCCCGTTTTTAATGCTTGCTCTTGGGCACTTAATCGAAGTGCATATTGAGAGCCCTTTATTTCATCATAGAAATTATAGCTTATATATCCCGATAATGGTGCTACTAAATAATTCACCTGCGTACCGCTAATATACTTATCCTTTTTATTGGCTATTGTTTGTGCATACAACGCATATAAAGCACCATCATATAAACAATAAGCATCGGATAAAAAAGCAATGGGTAAATTATACACAACATTATTTTGAGCCCCCCACAAACCGATCGCTTGTAATGGTGTATTTAATTCTTGCTCTAATACATTACCAATCAATTCGGTTATTTTATTTTGGCTAATAAATGAGCAAAGCAAATCTTTATAATATACTAATGGTTGTTGTTTTTTTTTACTAAAGAAAAAATCTTCTACAAGGTCTTTGTTTTTATTGTTCATAAAAAACTTATATAAGGCGATGTATATAACCTTAATTTATAATTAATTATCAAAGGTATGAAAAAAACATTTTGAAAAAGGAGAAAGAGCCAAAATGATTTAGCAAACTAATAGACAAAGGAATAAAATTTAGATAAATTACCCTAACTTTGCATTCATATTATCATTTTAACAAATTATATTCTATGAAAAGATTTATTAGTGTATGCGTTTTCTTTACACTATTGAGCATCAGCGGTTATGGACAAAATTTAGAAACTATTAATAACGATTTATTAATAGGTAATGTACCATTAGCTAAAGAAGATTTAGATCACTTGTTAAAAAATGACAAAAAAATAGCCAAGTTAGCAAATAATGCTAATTTACCACTTACTGAAGCTCGAGTATATGCTGCCCTATATGCCACTGATGCTACACGCACACAATATCCAAATATTGGTGATATGGCTTTAAAGGCTTTTCAACAGTACCTTCAATTAGATCCTGATGCTAAAAAAATTGATGAAACTAAACAGTTACCTAATTTGGGACTTACGGTAGTTGATAATTTATATATCACTTATTTTAATATCGGTCGTTCTTATATTCAAAAAGAAAACTGGGATAGTGCTTTTCAATATTTCCAAAAAGCAGCGTACATCGGTGATTTAATCACACGATATAATTGGAAAAATAATAACCAAAAGATCGACACGGTTACAACACTTTTAGCTGCTAATTGTGCACAACAAAGCAATTTAAAAGACAGTGCCGTAGTTTACTATTCAAGATTAGCGAACCTTAAAATTGGTGGACCCAGTTATCAAATTGCATACGATTTTCTAACAGCCTATTATTTAACAAACAGGAATCAACCAATGTTAGATAAATACGCTACCGTAGCAAAAACACTTTACCCACAAAATACTATTTGGGGTGCACGACAAGACGCTTATGTTGAAGAGTACACAACGCTTAGTCAAAAAGATTCTCTTTATCAATTAGCTATCAAACAAGGTAATCTAACCGCCAATGATTATCGTAAGTTTGGCGATATGTTCTCATCCGTTTCGAAGGAAGATAAAGATGTAATGGATAGTGCCACAATAGCTTATAATCGATTAGAAACCATTGATGCCTATAGTAAGGCTTTTCTATTAGATACCGCGAATGGTCTGATGGCGTATAATGTTGGTATTTTGTATTATAACCAATTCAATGATATTGATGATAAAAAGTCCGCGGTGAGACGCACCTTACAGAATATTAATGAAGCCTACCAAGAAAGTACACAAACCCCTAACCAAACGAAAGCACAGAAAGATAAAAATAAAGCAGAACATGATCAACAGGTGGCAGGGTATAAGCTAACAATTCAGTCATTAAATAATGAAGAAGATAGAGTTGGTAACCTAAGTATTGATTGGTTGACAAAGAGTTATAAAGTTTTGAATGCCCATGCAGATAACAGAACAAGGGAAGAGAACAACTACTACAAACAAGTTATTAATTTCCTTACGAATTTGTACGACTATAAGAGAAATGCTAACAAAGGCACTAATTTATTTGATCAATATGATGCACAATATAATTTTTATAACAACCAAATCAATTAGAAAAGAGGATTAGAAAATCGTGTGCTATACACTATACGGTACGATATTGCATAGTTCATGATTTTTTACAATTTATTTTATAGTATAAATTTTCTGCTCCGTTGATTAAAAAATTAGATTTACTCCTTCTTCGATCATTTTTTGGTCCATTTATTACCACCTTTCTGATTGTATTGTTCTTCCTCATCATGCAGTTTTTTTGGCTGTATATCGATGACTTAGTGGGCAAAGGACTTGGTATTGGTTTATTATTTAAACTAACAGGATTGGTAGCTATTACCTGGGTACCATTAGCCTTACCCTTGTCAATATTACTATCCTCTATTATCACTTTTGGAAACTTAGGGGAAACTTATGAGCTCGTTGCTATTAAGTCTGCCGGCGTATCATTATTACGATTTATGTTACCTTTGTTTGTAGCATCTATTATCATTGCTATTATGGCTTTTGTATTTGCTAATAATATTATTCCCGTTGCTAATCTTAAATTTAATGCGTTAAAAGTTGATATAATTAGAACGAAGCCCGCACTGGACATTAAAGAAGGTACTTTTTATAATAAAATAGAAGGCTATGTTATTAAAATAGGTGAAAAAGATAAGGTGGGCAATACTATTAGAGATATTGTTATTTTTGAAAAACGACCTTTTTTGCAGGATAATTTAATTATTGCTAAAAGTGGCAATATGGATGTTTCACCTAATAAAAAATACTTAGTATTTACTTTGCATGATGGATGGTTCTATGAAGAAAAAGGAAATGTAGCCCGCACAACTAAAAATGAATTTATCCAACTAAAATTTGATACCTATAAAAAATTATTTGACCTCAGTAGTTTTGCCCTCGTAAAAACAGAAGATTCTTTATATAGAGATAATAGTAAAATGTTAAGTGCCCGACAATTGTTTATTATGATTGATTCGCTGACACGAACCGATAAATTTATTGCAGATCGATTCAAATATGAGCTTGCCCCTTTTTTACCATTTAGTAGTTATAATTATCAAGACACCGCTCTTTTTTGGAAACAAGCAGACTCGGAAATTGCTCAAACGCCAATATTGAATGTTAATCAGCTATTTAAAGATTCTTTACCACTGATGAAAGCGGTGATAACGCGAACCCAACAACAAGTCATTAATGCGTTTAGTGGTGCACAATCGTTAGTTATACAGCATGCAAATAAATTAGCTGAAAGTAGGGATTTTCTCTTAGAACTCCATCGAAAATTTGCCCTGTCATTTGCTTGCATTGTTCTTTTTTTGGTGGGTGCCCCCTTAGGCTCAATCATTCGAAAAGGTGGGTTAGGAAGTCCCTTAGTATTTGCTACGCTCTTTTTTATTTTTTTTCACATCCTTAATACATTTGGTGAAAAACTTGCTAAAGAACGTGTATTATCGCCATTTTTCGGTATGTGGTTGGGCTGTCTTATTCTCTTTCCAATTGCCCTATTTTTAATTTATCATGCCCTGCAAGATTCACAAGTGATTAGTATGGATACTTATACGAAAATGTTTAGAAAAACTAATGCCGTAATTATGGCTATTTTTAAGAAGAAAAAAAGAAAGGGTTTATGACGAAATTGCCTGCCTGTTTTTCTTTGCGTAATCGAACCCCAATTCTTTCTTAATGCAAGCAATAAAAAAAGCCTTGCATTTTTTTAAATGCAAGGCTTTTTTTGGTATAGTCTAAATGTTTTATTCCGTAGGCAAGTTCCATTAACTAGGACAAACTGCGGCAGCATTATAGCAACATCCGTCTATTCTACCACAAACATAACTCATCGTACCATTACATCCACATTCTCCAACTCCTCGATCACATGCTCCATCATCTGATTTTCCTGCTGAAGGCCAACCTTTGTAGGTAGCAGGACAAATACCAAGATTTCCAACACTAGTTTTAGAACCAATAACTTCTTTAGATTCAGCTCTTGACAAGATAGAACCTACATTTTTAACATTGTTTTTCATTCATTCTTTTTTTTAGTGATTAATTCTTGCAAGTTGTTGTTTTTTTTTTAATGTACTTCATTTATTTTGTTAATCTTTTGTCAATCTTTTGTCAATCTTTTTTGTTAATCTTTTGTTAATTTTTTTTTGATTTTTTCTTATTTTTTTGTTAACTTTTCAGACTAAATTAATTTTCAATAATTTATTTAACTTATTCATTCAATCTTATGATCTTTTTTACAAGACTTTTTTTATTGTTACTCTTGTTTGGTTTTTTAACAGTGCAATCCCTTGGGCAAAAAGATAGTAGGGGTACAATTATTACCGTTGTCGATATTAAAGGTGATCCAATAGAGGGGGTAGATGTTACAACGAATAGCGGTACTGGTACCAAAATTATTTATCTTGGAACCAGTAATTCAAAGGGACAGGTGAAAATTAAAAATGTTTTTAAAAAGCAAGCGAATACACAGTTGGTATTTACTTTATTGGGTTACCACACAGAAAATATACCCGTAGATAGTTTTACCAATGATATACCTATTATTACCTTACAAGAAGAGACGAGTTACGATAATACGGTATTAGTGGTAGGTTATGGCTCTCAGAAAAAGAAAACTTATTCTGGTTCTGTAACGCAATTAGATGCAACTAAATATGCCAATATTGTTACGCCGTCTTTTGATAAGGAATTATCGGGTCGCGTGGCTGGTTTGCAAGTTGCTAATACAAGTGGGGATATTAGTCAACCAGCAAGAATATTTTTGCGGGGAGTTAATTCTTTAAATTATGGTCAAGGACCGCTGATTGTTGTTGATAATGTACCGGTTATAAACGGTAACTATACTAATGCTACACCCAGCGGGAGTGGTCCAAATTTAAACAGCAATGCATTAGCAGACATTAATCCAGATGATATTGCTTCGATTACTGTTTTAAAAGATGGTGAAGCAACCGCCATATATGGTTCGCGCGGTTCACCCGGCGTTATTCTGATTACTACAAAGAGAGGGCAGAAAGGCAAAGCAAAGATTACCTATAATGGATTTTATGGGTTTTCGCAGACAATGAAAAGGTATGCATTGCTTAATAATAAAGAATTTGTAGCCATTAGTAATGAAAAATTCGCGAATGCGGGCATGACACCTTTAGCTCGTGATACGGATACCAATACAGACTGGCAAAAACAAATTTATTCGCAGAATCCTTTTATAACAACCCAAGATTTAAGTGTTAGCGGTGGGACTGATAAAACACTTTATTATTTCTCTTTAAATTATTCTAATTTATATGGAACGGTTAAAACCAATCAAAATACGAGCTATCGTATTAAACTGAGTGTTGATGAAACATTTAATAAGTATATTAAAATAGGCAATAGTGCTACTTTATCACGACAATACGATTTAGGGGCTGATAATCGACCATCATCAACCGGGGGGGCTTCGTTAACGAGTTTGCTTTTGTTTCCTAATGTATCACCGTATAGTCCTTATACCCAGTCGGGATACAATATCGGTTATCAAGCTAATCCAACGGCTACTAATAAATCAACCAATCTTTTTTATTCTTATGCTCCCAATTTAGCAGGGTCATCTACCTTGTTAAATACACTTTATCTGTTAGAGAATAATAAGTTTAGCTCTGATAAATATAGAATTTTTGATGTAGCCTATTTAGAGGTTAAACCTATTAGCGATCTGACTTTGAGAACACAAGCTTCTGTTGACTATTTGACCAATCAAGTAATTGTTGGTTATAATCCTTATCATGGTCCAGGATACTCGGTAAATGGTGATGTAAGTACAGAGAATCAGAATGTTACGCAGTTAAACTCGCAAAGTTATCTTACCTATAATCATAATTTTAGGGGCGGGAACCTGCTTACCATAGTTGGGGGGTATGAAGTACAATGGTATAAATATCAAATTACTGGAGCGGAGGGCTCAAATATTTTATCTGATTTTTTTATTAACAATGGTATTATTAGTAATACGGCTGTTAATCAATATATTTTGGGCGATCTACAAGAGTACAGTTTTCAATCATTATACGCTCGTGTAAATTACAGTTATAAGAATCGATATAATTTTGAAGGGTCTTTGCGAAGAGACGGACAAAGTAGTTTGGCACCTAAAAATCGATATGCTGTGTTTCCTGGTGTAGGTTTATCATGGGTAATATCTGAAGAGGCTTTTTGGCAAAAGAATAGGCCATTATCATCTGTAATTGGGAGTGCAAAATTGCGTATGTCTTTTGCAAAAACAGGACAGAACTTTCAAGGATTTCCTTATTTAACTACTTACGGACCTTCCCTGTATGGCGGTGATAATGCTATTCAGCCAAATAATATTGGTAATGCAAGTATTAAATGGGAGGCTACCAATAAATGGGATGTTGGTCTTGATTTAGCCTTCTGGAATAACCGAATTACACTTTCTACAGATTGGTATTATAATCAAGATAACAATCTTTTGTTAAGTATTCCTACCCCGTATAGTGCTGGTATTCCTAATAGTAGCATATTTGCTAATTCGGGTAGTATGTATAATCGGGGCTTTGAATTTACTTTGTCTGCACAATTAGTTGAGTACAAACAATTTGGCTGGGAATTGAATGCCAATTTAGCACTGAATAAAAATAAGGTTACATCACTGTATCAACAAGGGAATAAGAATATAGATACCATACCTTATGGTAATAATCGTAATATTGTGGGACAACCTTTTAATGTAATTTTCGGCTATCGTTATGCGGGGGTTAATACGCAAACAGGAAATACCATGTTCTATAAAGCGGATAATTCTTTGGTGCAGTATGATATAAGAACGGGTAATTATTATTCTATTACAGATAAAAATGATGGGTCATTTGCTAATCCTACAACACCACTCGGCAACCAAGATCGTGCTGTTTTGGGTAACACTTTGCCTACCTGGTTGGGTGGCTTTACAAATACCTTTCATTATGCAGGTTTAAGTTTAGAAGTGATGTTTAGTTTTTCTGGTGGTAATAAAATATACAATCAAACGAAAGGTATTTTAACTACACAATCTTTTTTAAATAATGGTAAGATCATTCTTGACCGATGGACAACACCCGGTCAAGAGGCAAACATTCCAAAATTATATTATGGGCGTTCGCAATTCCCTGATATCAATTCTTTTTATGTAGAAGATGCTTCCTTTTTGAGATTGCAAAATATAGTTTTAAGCTACCAGTTTGGTCCAAATGTGCTTACTAAGCTCATGCGGGGTGTTATTCATGGCTTAACTATTTATGCACAAGGGCAAAACCTGTGGGTGTTTACGCCTTATTCAGGTCTTGATCCTAATAGTCAGGGTTATCTTGGTGTTATTGGATTGGATAATGTGGTATCGCCCCCTGTTCGTACTTTTACTTTTGGCGTGCGCGCTGAATTATAATTAACATTTAATTAATTTAATATGCAACGATTTTTTACAATACTATTTGCTGTTAGCTTTATCTATATATCTTGTCGCAAAGTTTTAGATCTGCAACCACTCAATTCGTTCAGTACTAATTCTGCTTTTAGTACCCCCGATTTATGTTTGGCGAGTTTAAAAGGTGTTTATGCGGTTGCTGAAGTTGGGTTAGGAAATTCGAGTGTTTATAGTGGCATTTTGGGTTCTATAAATATTGGGCAGACCGATGTTCGTGGGGAAGATTTGATCATTTATGCCAATTTGTACGGCGATGTTTATCAGTCTGCTGTTATTCCTGCATCGCCAACGGTATCATCGTTTTGGGCAGGAGCATATGCAATTATTAATACGGCGAATCTTGCTATACAAGGGTTTCAGACAGCGGGCAATAACGGTGTTATTACTCAGGCACTCGCAACAGAGTATATTGCTGAATGTTCATTTATACGAGCTTTTATTTATCATGAATTGGTTTTGAACTTTTGTAGACCTTATTTAGACAACAATGGGACTAATTTGGGTGTCCCTTACCGTACAACACCTATTAACGGACTTGAAGATATTGGTAATTTAAAAAACACGCCACGAGGTACAGTCGCACAGACCTACCAAGGTATTATTAATGATTTAGATTTTGCCATAGCGAACTTACCCGCTACTTCTCTTGATCCTAATAATCCCAATACGCGTGCTACACAAGCAGCGGCGATGATGCTTAAAATGCGTGTACTGATGCACACGGGCGATTGGGCAACTGTTTTGTCTGTTGGTAACCAATTAGTACCTAGTGTGTTAAACCCTATTACGCCCAGTAGTAATATTTGTCCTATTGGTGGCTGGGCTTTAACGGCTTTGCCTGATGGTCCTTTTGCAAATAATGTATCTTCGGAAGGTGTCTTTTCTATTAAAAATAGTACTAATACCAATCCAGGTGGCAATACCGCCTTGGCGGCATTATTTGGTGCAGCTAGTATTCAGGGTGGGCGGGGCTATTTAGCCGTTTCGCCAATTATTTGGAATGATACGAATTCATGGAAATGTAACGATCTGCGAAGGAGTTTACTTTATGCGGTGGGTACCAATGCCGGTAGCACGCAAAATTATTTTACTACGAAGTATAGAAATTATCTTACACTGAGCGATTATGCTCCGCAAATAAGATATGCAGAAGCATTTTTGACCTTAGCGGAAGCTGAGGCACGCATTAATGGACGCTTGCAACGAGCTATTGATTTAATAAATATTGTTAGAAATAGAAGTCTTCCTGATCCTGCATCACAACAATATACATTAGCAAGTTTCCAAAATGCCGTTCAATTAGTACAGGCTATCCTTCGGGAAAGAAGAGTAGAATTACTCGCAGAAGGTAAACGATGGGGTGATATTAGTCGTACTGTTTTAGATATAAATTATTCTACAAATGGTGTGCCGGCGAAGTATCCGCCGAGTTTTTCAGATGGTATCACAGCTTACGAGTGTGGTGGAACTATTAGCCCTACTTTGCCGGCAGTGCCTTATTCTAGCTATTCGTTTGTTTGGCCAATACCAAGTCAGGAGATACAAAATAATCCTATCATCGTTCAAAATCCCGGTTATTAGGTTAATGATACATAGGAAATTATGAAAAATATGTTTTAAATTATGAGATATGATTAATTATAAAAACATATTACTTCTTATCCTTCTGTTTATTTTTTTTGATGGTAGTGCACAAAAATCAAAGTATGGTAATTGGTTACAGTATTATGGAACAGGCTATATTAATAATAAATGGAGTGTGTGGATAGAGGCACAAGTTAGAAACTATGATTTTAATGCATTGGAACAGACTTTTGTGAGATCAGCGATACAGTATCATTTTAATAAGGATATTTCTGTATCGCTTGGTTATACTATTTTGTTAAGTGAATCCTATGCCAATTATGTATCAGGATTAAGTCGCTATTTTTATGAAAATCGTATTTATCAACAATTTTACAGTAAACATCATTGGGGGCGATTTTATTTGTGGACGCGTTATCGATTCGAAGAACGTTTTTTTGACATAGTACCCTTTTTTGAATTGCGGGGGCGATTGTTAACACAAATTTATGTTCCTTTAAACCGTACGAGAATGACTAAAGGGGCATTTTATTTGGCTATGTCTAACGAGTTGTTTGTTAAGGGTTTAGTTAGTCCTAATAAAATAGTACCTTCTTTTGATAGAGATAGGGTTTATGGTGGTATAGGCTATGTTTTTTTGCCAAATTTGAGTATGGAAGTTGGTAATCTGACACAATTACTGAGTACCTATAATCGCAGTCAGGTGGTTGTCATGCTGAATCATACTTTTTCTTTTAATAGAAAGAGAGAGAAAACAACCCGTTCGTTATTTGGGAAAGATTAGTTTTTGCTATTAGGGCATGTTTTTTTTGTCTTGTACCCTTTTGGCTCTATGACGAAATGAGTTGGTAGGTTAGTTACATTTTATAGGGAGCTTTGCAAAATTTCCCTTTTATTTTTCAAATATGTCTTAATACCTATTTTTTAATTTTTGAGGTTA
>JASGCP010000189.1 GCA_030053995.1 Phycisphaerales bacterium | reverse complement strand
GAACATTTTATGTGTAACGGTCATATAATTGCAACAACCTAAACTTCAGCAATTAGGTGCACAAATGTGCGGAGTCGCCATTGCCACAAAAACAGATAGCGGATGGTGTACTTCCATCATCGTCACATCCTAAACCGTTGGTATAACAACCAGTATAACTTATGCCACCAAAAGTCTGACTAGTAGGGGATGTTAGACAACATTGTGTCGATCCGCTGTTTAGTATATGACAATAAGTATGCACGGTTATCATACCAACGCAGGCGTTACATTTATACCCGCCTCGTATCATTTTCAATGATTCATTTCTTAATTCGTGTCTGTTTAAAAATGAGCCTAAACTTAAAAATTTTTTTTTCATAAATTCAGATGTTTAATAAATGTATTAATTCTTACGAGCATACAAATACTTCTTAGCAAAGAGATATGAAAACACTTTAGGTATAACGGTCATATAATCGCAACAAACTAAAATTCAGCACACTGGGTGTGCTATTTCTTAGACAGACTTAGTACCAAGAAGTTAAAATACCCCCTGAGTAAAAAAATAATGGCTCTATGACGAAAAGAGTGGATAACTTATTTTAATTTTATACTTCTTACCATTGCACATATAGCCACAATGCTTCAGGGGAAGGGTAACCTTGCAAAATAAAGCGACCGAAGTGTGCTTATCGAAAATAGTGAAGGCAATATATCAAATCAAGCGAGTGATAACGATAGAACAATCGTAAAATCATTAAACTACATCTAATTAATTATTAACCCAAGTTGCTAAACTGATATGCGTAAGTGCATGATAATCAAGAATATATAAATTTGCGCATGTCGATTTAGGGACTACAACTTAACTTAGTTCGTTTAGGTGTACTTTTATAATTGGTTGCAGCGTAGATTTCTTGTACTTCTGGAATTGGTCTTGTGCTTTGTTTGAAAAAAACAATTTGGTTTTTTGTGTTTTTAACGGATGAAGTAACAATTTTTTGTGTATTCATAATGCGGACAACATTGCGCCAATCATAATGAATATTTTTTTGTTTTAGTTTGTAGCGAATAGTTGCTACTACGGTATAAGCTAATACGCCTAAAAACAAGTGTGCTTTACAACTAAGGTCTTGCACATGATAAATCGGACGCAAGGATAAATCTGTTTTAAGAATACGAAAAGATGCTTCCACTTCTCTAATAGTGTTATAAATATTCCACATTTTATCTTCTGCAATAAGCTCGGATGCAGGGATGGATGTTCGTAAAAAATAGGTTCCACAAGCAATATTTTCTTCTTTTTTCTTCCATGTAATATTGGTTATCAATATTTTTTGCGGGGCTTCTTTTTTTGATTGTTTATTTTCTACGGTTGGTACGGTGGTTGTGTCAGTTGAATTATTATTTTCGGGTGGTGTTTTAGTAGTTGTAGAGTCTTCTACGGTTACTGTATAAAGATTATAGATTTGCTTATACTGTTCTTGAATGCGTCCTAAACGAGCATATACTTTGCTGGGTGTTTTGGTAGCTTTTGGCTTCTGTATAGATAGTGCTAACCTGCTTAATTGGTTTTCTAATCGTTCGCATGCTTGTTTCAACATAGCGTCTTCTTTCTTTTCTTTTTCTGCACTATGGACACACAAATAAGTATCGGTATTAGTAGGGACATTAACAAATGAAAGTTCAATTTTGTTACCATTATTATCTTCTACCCATTTTTTATCTTTGCTATTGACAGTATAGTCTTTCAAATTACCACGATGCACACATAAATAATGATAGCCTTTTGTTTTTACCAATGCTAAGTTTTCTTTAGTAGCAAAAGCGGCATCCATAACAATAATAGGGTTTTTCGTTGTGGGGGATATGACTTTTCCCAAAGATTCTATTGTAGCTTCTAAGGTCTTACACTCAGCAATATTACCTTCATAAATTTGACTATGCTTAATGAATCCTTCAGCATTAACAACCAAAGCCAGCGTAGCTAATTTACAGTCTTTTCGCTTTTCTTTACTACGCCCAAACTGTGCTACAATACTACCTTCCTTTCTACCTTCAAAATAGCTGTTTGTTAAATCATACAAAATAATTTTATCCTGCAGGTTAAATAAATTGTTCGTTCTGTGTGATAAGTGCTGTTCTAATTGATCTTTGATTTTAAATAATTCGCGCGCATTCTTATAAAGGTGGTCGCGGGTTATTGTACGCGGAAGACCGGTAAACAATTCTTGAATACCGGAGTTAATGTCTATCCAGCTCGCCATTTTATTTTCTGAATAAGGAAAAATAGTTCGGGTAATAAGATGTAATAAAGCTATCTCTCTTTCCTTCGCCGACCACCCTAATTCTGTTAGCTTATCAGGTAATTGTAGCTCTTCTACTGCCTGTTTACAAAGCCATTCAGCACCGATTTCTTTGGCTTCTTCATGCTCTAAACTATCAATATGGGCAACCAAATTATCGGTAGTAGTCTCGGTCGTATTAGCTTTTAAATCTACTGAAGGATTTTTACTGGGTTGCTGTTCGTGAACGGCTTGCAGTGTACTATTATCAGGGGTGGGCGATGATTGCGAGGCATCAACAAATTTATTCAAGCGAATTTTTTCAACAACCTCAAAAGCTATTTTATCAATAATCGGATTAACGGGTTCTGGGAATAAGGACGTGGTATTTTTTTGCAATAGCGATTCTATTCTGGCAACTAATTGCTTTCGTAACAAGGGGGTAGTTAGTTGATCTAACTTACCAATTGTGCACACTACGACTTGACGCACTGTTTCTTTAGCGTTTGCACCAATAGTGCGATAACTGTTAACCAATTTATAATAGGTATCGGTGAGCCCTTGCTTATTAATAACTTTGTGTCCTTTTAAGTACATA
>JASGCP010000188.1 GCA_030053995.1 Phycisphaerales bacterium | reverse complement strand
TCAAAAGAGGAATTTATTTGAGCATCATACGCTACTAAACTATTTACCCATTGTCTGTAACTCGTCTTTTTATGCCCTAATAATTTTCCTTGATACAACAACTGCAAGTCATCATATAAAATACGCCAACTCACCCCATCTATAAGCAAATGATGAACAATCATCCCTATATAGCCTGCGGACAACGCTTCGTCTTCTATATAAATTATTTTATACAAAGGTCCTTCCCAGATATTTAATCCTTCATGTGCTTGATTATACCATATTGCCTTTTGTGATACTTTATCCTTATAATTAGTCAAATTATAAAATGCCACTGGCATCATTTTTTTGTCAGCGTCATAATATTGCACAATATTTCCATGAGCCTCTTTTTTATAACACAATCTAAAAGCATCGTGATGTGCCACTAATGCCTCCAATGCTTTCGCTAAAACTTCTTTATTTAAAAGCTCAGTTTTGATTTCAAAGGCTTGATTAAAATGATGAGGGTTAGCATAATCATTTTCAAAGAACCATTTTTGAATAGGAAGCAGGTTAACAACACCCGCTAATAGCCCCGACTCGCTCAACACATTTTTCTCGATACTATTAGAAGAAAGATGTTCACTTAATCGGGCTATCGTTCTATATTTAAAAATATCTTTTACAGACACATCGACACCGAGTTGAGCTCGTAATCGGCTTGACAATTGAATAGAACGAATGCTATCACCACCCATTCTAAAAAAATCAGCTGTTGTACTTATTTGATCAACCCCTAAAAGATTTGTCCAAATAGCCAGCATCGACCTTTCTAATTCATTTTGAGGGGCTTGATATTCTGTGTTATCAGAAAAATTATAATCTATAGCCAACAATGCTTTTCTATCCAACTTACCGTTAACAGTCAAGGGTAATTTATCTAACTGCACAAACGCAGTAGGCACCATGTATTCAGGCAATTGACCCGATAAATAAGTTCTTAAATCCTCAATATTGATTTCTTCCTTCGCCACTAAATAACTAACCAAATATTTATTATCTCCTTTGTCATTAACCAACACAACGGCTTGACTAATCACATCTTTATTCCTAAATTCCAATATCTTATTTTCGATTTCCCCCAATTCAATTCTGTAGCCTCTTATCTTCACTTGAAAATCATTGCGACCGATATATTCAATGTTTCCATCGGGTAACATCCGCACTAAATCGCCGGTCTTATACAATCTGGCATTTCGATTTTTCTTCTTATCCTCTTCTGTTTGAAAAGGATTCTCAATAAATCGTTCTGCTGTTAATTCCGGTCTATTCAAATATCCTCGGGCTACACCATCGCCACCAATATACAATTCACCGATGCATGCTTGCGGTACTAAAGCACGATTACCATTTAATATATAGATAGACAAATTAGCAATCACGCTACCTATATCCGATGACTGAATACCATTTATAGAAAATAAACTGGTAATAGTACATTCGGTAGGACCATATTTATTTATCAACAAAGCATCGGAGTTTAAACAGGCGAAGGCCTTCTTTTTCACATCATCCATTAATGCCTCCCCACCAAGAATTAACCTATGTAAAGTGGGTAAAGAAACCGCAGACAAACTATCAAAATACGAAGGGGTGGTATGAAAATGTGTTATGCCCTGCTCATTAATAAAATCTATCAATCTATCTACATTTTGTATATACTCCTCTGATATTATAAAAAAAGAAAATCCTTGTGTCAATGCTAAAACATACTGCTCTACGGAGGCATCGAAAACATAAGAAGAAAAACTAAGAATTTTTTCGTCCCCGTGCCATCTAAATAATTCATTAAAAGCATATTTAAGATTCACAAGCCCTCTATGTTCTACCATCACCCCCTTCGGCTTTCCTGTTGTCCCCGAAGTGTAAATAATATAAGCGAGGTTAGTAATGGTTAATGGTAAATTATTAATGATTAATGTATTCAAGGTTTGTAATAGCCCATTATTTTGTAAATCTACGATTGGTAAGTGAATAGTTTTTACAACTGCTAAATCAACATTGAGGATTAAACATTTTGGATTTGTATCCTCTAAAATAAATTGTATTCGTTCTTCAGGATATTCCGGTGAAATAGGACAATACGCTGCCCCACTCTTTAAAACGCCGAGTATTGCTATAAGCATCCACTCACTTCGTTCGAGCAACAGACAAATAATGTCGTCTGCTTTGGTTTGGTAGGTATCATGCAAATAATGAGCTAACTGATTTGATTTATTATTAAGCTCTTGATAAGTCAATTTTTTATCTTCAAATACTAATGCAATATTATTCGGCGTTCGTGATACTTGCTCCTCAAATAGCTGATGAATTGTTTTATCCTTAGGATAGTCCTTTTCAGTTTTATTGTAATCATAAACTAAGTACTGCTCATCTTGATTTGTAAGTCTTGGTGCGGTCTTCTCTTCTTGACACAATCTTTCTAACAACACACTATAATAATTAACAAAATAATGCAAATAGCTTTTGTCTAAATACGCCCCTTGACCATTAAAGCTCAAACCATAGCCACCGCTACACTTGTAGACAGTCAGCATCAACGGGATATTTGTTGCACTACTCAATTCCACATTCAATAAATCCTGAACATTCAGATTTTTATGATCATTAGTAGCAAAAAGACTAAAATCGTGATAACCATAAGCTATATCATACACATTAACCCCGTCTAAATCTTGCTTTATAGCAGGATAAGGGTATTGCTTATGATTAATAATTTTTTTAATACTATCCCTTAAATGTTCCAACGCATTTCCCAATGTGTTATTATTTCTATGCTCATACCTCAAAGGAAGGATTGTTACAAACAAACCCAACTGTTTCTCACCACCTTCTTTTTCTATTCGATTGTGTTTTTCTACACCGATTGTTATATCCT
>JASGCP010000187.1 GCA_030053995.1 Phycisphaerales bacterium | reverse complement strand
TAATTTATGGGTATATTTAGGCACTCTTTTTTACTTTAAAATTTACATTTTACAGCCTTACCCCCCACAAAATAAACTTGATCCCAAAAATATTATAAGTTTTCATATTCGTTTTTTATGATAGTTCAGAGAATAATTAGTGAAAAGATAGCATATTGTCAAGAATAATCAACAACATTGCACAGTCTTAACCATTAATTAAACGCCTTGTTAACCGCCCCTGCGTAGTCCTTAATAGAATAATGTGTTTGGAACTCATATTTAAGAATATCATCTAAAAGATAAATAAACCCTCCTTGTGCACCAACATCTTTATATTTTGTAAACTGTGCTATCATTTCAATCGGCGTGTTGCAAGTAAGACTAGACGAGTCGCCTTTGCACCACAATCCTGGCCAAATAGGAATAGTAGTAAAATCGTGCACGAAATCTTGCACAACATTAGGCATACCACCACCATAAACCTGAAAATAAACACCGTCCATAAAACCATGATTCGTTTTCATAAGCTCATTATACAAATCTATCCATAGTTGATCTTTAAAGAAAGGAGATATCGTTAAATGTTGATAGCCAACAGCTGATAACATCTGTGCAAAACTAATAACAGGGGTATCTTCATGAAAATAATCTTCATTGTCGAAATCAACAATTGTAACATTCGTTGCTTTTAATAATGCAGAGAAGTTTTTGTACAAAATACTCGTTGATGTTACCCCTTGTTGCTGAACCAGATTGACAATATTCGTAAAGTCCTTAACACCACCAGATCCAATCGACATTTCTACTCTATTGATGGTTGTTGGTGCTTGCAATAATTGACCACCTATATTAATAAAATTTGAATTGCCAATATATTGTCCATTTTGTACGATAGTCGTATTATTATACGACAGATCACCGTTAGCATTAACATGAATAGACCATAATATTGCCGTTGTAAAATTTGAATTCCGGATGCTATCAACCGTAGGAATTGTATTGTCATAGTAAGGTCCTCCACCCCATATAGCAGAATTAAATCTTGTTGACTGAGTTGTAAAATTACTATTATTATCTACCGGACTGCCTAATTCAACAGTCTTTGTACAAGACATCGTGCTGATTATCACCAGCAATACAATAATTACAGAAAAATTACGAAAGCTAATTGTTTTCATAGATATACTTTTTATACTATTAGACACGAAAAAAAATAAAAGGTTAAACCAACAATCATCCGATAAATATCAATACCCCTATAATAAAGAAGGATTGATATAATGAAAGATGTTCATTCTTTTCATATATTTTATATTTGTTTATAACAACGAATATTATAAAAAATTATGCAAAGATGGTTTTTTTACAATCTTATTTATATTGTTTAGTGGCTCAATATTAATGCGACAAGGGATTGTTTTATATGGAAGATGAGTAAGGTAGTGATTTTATAAAGTTTTCCATATAATCAAAGTCGGGCAGTCCATTTTTAGCTGGTAGTTTTATGTTAATCTGTTTCATTCTAGATTGACTACATTTTCGTTCATAGTTGTAACGATATTGTTCCAAATTCATAATTGTAACTAAAAATAAACCAACATATTTATTCATTTCAAATTTTGGGATTAATTTTTCAACATGGTCACTAGCGGAAAAGTTAAATGGTTGATAAGAACAATAACCTAAAACTGCACTATCAACAGTCAAAACATTTCCTTCTTCGGTATAAAAATCATAAAAGCCTTCAACACCATTATTGGTAGCTTGTGTCGTTACATAAGCATATTTACCTTTCCCGTATTCCTCAAGTTCTAACAAGGGCATTGTTTTGCTACCAGTAATTGTAAATAGCGTTCCATCAAGTTTAAAGTATTGCCATTTATTTGTTTGTAGCTCTATTTCAGTTTGAGCGAACGAATCAAGTTTAATCTGATTGGTCAAACGGTTACTTAATAGAAAAGTTGAATAATTTAAAAGAGTAGTTACAAAATCTTCTTTTGTCAAAATAGAATAATCTTTTTCCATGTAGGCTTCTGCACTCCATTCGTCTAATGGGGGTATCCTTCTGTTGATACTGAGACCTGCCTTTGTTTTTCTATTCAAAAATGTAGAAATCCATTTTTCTTTGATAATATCCATTGGTTATAAGCGTCGAATCGTCCTTGAATTTTACGCTTTACAAAGCCGTCATTTTTGAAGTATCCAAAAAATGTTTCTTTATGTTTGGGATGTGCTTTGTGTGCGGTAAAAACCATAATACAAGACACCACGCCGACTTTTGAATTAAAAAATAATTCGTCAGGCATTGATAATACAGCCTCTAAGGTATGATACGCCATCAGTTTTTTCTTAAATTCTAATACGTTACCGCTGGTGGCTAAAGCACTTTGCATAGGAACAAGTGCTACACAAGTTCCGCCATCAGTTAAACATTCAAGGTTATTCAATATAAACGCTAATTCGTCTATGTCCGTTTTTTTGTCCGACTTGTACGGTGGGTTTTAAAACCCAACTGTTGGCTTTCTAATTTTTACTTCATTGATAATATCTTCGTCAAAACAACTACCATTCATAATATTAGTTTTGCCGTCTTGGTGGATATACATATTTGAAACGGCTAAAGCAAAGATGTGTGCTTGATATTCTACGCCAATAAGTTGTTTTGATTTTATTGCTGCAATTTTTTTAGTATTCTCCTTAGTATCTTCTATTATTTTTTTCATTGCGGCAATCAAAAATCCACCGGTTCCAGTACAGTTATCATAAGCAATAGAATTTTTATTTACCTGTGCTAATGCTGCAAATAATTCTGTTATATGTGGCGGAGTCAATACAATACCTAAACCTTTGTCGCTGTTTGCATAACGCACAAATCCAATATATAACTGTCCTAAAACATCAAAGTATTCATAAGTCTTTATAAATTGATTGATATTTTCGTCAATTTCATCGATAAGTTCTTTTAAAA
>JASGCP010000186.1 GCA_030053995.1 Phycisphaerales bacterium | reverse complement strand
TCGCCTCTGCCCATTTTCGATAGCCACTTCGTTTGCCTTGTTTTGCAACGCCCTTGCTCTGAGGGCAAAGGCTATACGCTCAATAGTAATCAATATGAAAGTGAGGTAAAAGTTACCCACTTTTTGCGTCATAGAGCCTTAGTTGTTAAATACGCTCGTTATATAATCTACCAATTTGTGCATATTATTGGGATTATTGTCATAGATTTTCAGCTGTTTGTCTGCCCCGGTGCCTTCCTCGAGGATTGTTTTAATATATTCGATTTCTTGACGGCTGTTTAATGGGTCAACCATATCATCTACAAAGTCTAACAGTTCTAGTATTAATTGCTTAGTAGGGAATTCTTCCTCTTTCCCAAAGTCTATTAACTTACCGTCTAATCCGTAACGAGACGCACGCCATTTATTTTCCATAATGAGCGACCGGTGGTAATTAATAAAGGTTAAATTTTGTTCTCTCAAGTAGTATAATTTTGCACAGATAGCCTGAAAAAGAGCCGCAAGAGCAACTGATTCCTTCGCGGTAAGTGGCACATCACATATTCTAAATTCCACCGTGTTAAAATTAGGGTGTACCCGTAAATCCCACCATATTTTCCTACCGTTATCAATGCATTTTGTTTTAACCAACAGGGCAATAAAAGTATTATAATCATTCAAATCAATAAAATCTTCAGGAATGCCTGTTCTGGGGAATTTATCAAAAACCTTTGTTCTAAATGATTTGTACCCTGTATTTCTACCTTCCCAAAAAGGTGAATTAGTACTTAAAGCAAATACATGCGGTAAGAAATATCGTGCTACATTGGCAATATGAACCGCTAATTCTCTATTTTCCATGCCTACATGAACATGAAGACCAAAAATAAGATTGCTACGAGCAGCTTCTTGCATTTCTTTGAGAATTGCATTATAGCGTTCGTGATCGGTGATTAATTGTTTTTCCCAATGGCTAAAAGGATGGGTGCCGGATGCACCTAAATTAAATCCTAATTGGTTGGCTATTGTTGAGACTGATTTTCTAAGGTTTTTAAGGTCTTCATAAGCTGCACCAACATCTTGACAAACAGAAGTACCAACTTCTATAACGGCTTGGTGCATTTCTGCCTTTACTTTATCTTGAAATATTTTTTGCCCTTCTATCACAATTTTTTGTTCATGGCTAATAAGTTCACGCGTAACAGGTTGCAGTACCATATATTCCTCTTCAATACCAACTGTGAACTGCTTAAAATTTCTATGCCCCATGCAATTTTATTTTTCAGGTTATTTATCCCAGACTATCAGGTAATATTAATGGAGCTTCTGTTTGGTAACACTTTTGGCGATATAGCTACCCCATGTTAAATTATCTCTACCGGGTTCCTGCTGAAAAGCTCTTTCGATAGCATATTGCGAAACGGCTTCAATTACCCAGTTAAAATTATCTTCACCAACACTATTAATATCTGCATCGGGGGCAGGATTGCAAAAGTCAATGGCATAAGGAATACCATTGCGAACAGCTAGCTCAACGGTGTTGAGGTCGTATCCCAAATAGTTATTGATTCTGAGTGTTATTTCTTCCAACAAAGCAAGACCCTCAGGCGTAGGTGCAAAGTTTGCTTGGTAACGAAGATGATGGGGGTTCCTTGGCTCGTAAGGCATAACACGAACATATTTTCTACCAATGCAATAGCAACGGTAGTACTCTTCAAATTGAATTTCTTCTTGTAACATCATTACTAATTGTCCGGTTTCACTATATTTTTCAAAAAAATCTTGTTTGTTAGCAATTTTATAAACATTTTTCCAACCACCACCTGCAAAAGGTTTCATGTAGGCAGGGAAACCAATTTCTTCAAAAATACTATCCCAATTTAAAGGATACTCTAAATTCCTAAAAGACTCAGCAGCCGTGTCAGTCGGTAAATCCTTTGAAGGTAACAATACGGTTTTAGGAACAGGAACATTAATTTTCGTAGCTAAACAATTATTAAAAAATTTCTCATCGGCACTCCACCAAAATGGATTATTGATGACAGCCGTGCCATTGAGTGCCGCATTTTTTAGATAGGCACGGTAAAAAGGTACATCATGACTAATACGATCAATAATAACGGAGTATGGTACGCCTACCCCTTGTGCTACTTTGTTTACATGTACCAACTCAGCACGAACATTGGGAATATTTTTATTGTTAATACAGTTTATTACTGCATCAGGAAAGCTTCTTTCTTTACCGTGTATAACTGCTATGATTTTCATAATAGCTTGCTTTTTTTGTTTTTTGAAAAATGTAAATGCCATTAAAATGTAGATGAGATACGAGTAGCGTAAAGATACTGTAAATTAAAGATTTTTTATAAAATAATCATGCCGGTTCATATTGATTGATGTATAAAATTCTATAATTATCTTTAGTAGCATTGAACAAAGGAACTAAACGGATACCTTGATTATTTTACTCCTATCAACACCTAACATCGCCACTACCTTAACCATTATTTTGTATTTACCAGCTGCTCTATACTCGTGGGAGAATGCTTATAAATTAAAGGGTAGAGTTCTTCTTGGTACGAAAATTTTGCCATTCGTTTTCAAATAAATAATTACCACGCCATTTTTCTTCTATTATGCTTTGCTCATTTTTAATTTTGATGCTTTCTTTTTTTGTCTTGATAGTTAAAATCAATAGCCCAGTAGTCTATCCAATCGAACCAGTTTTCTGATGATGATACTCATTTTATCTTTTTCAATTTTAATAATTTGCCCTTCTTTAATGACAACCTTAGTTCCGGCAGGCATCGTTTGTTGAATTTCTTCAATGTTATCTTGGGTGTAATGGGTAACAAAGTCTGTAAGCTCGATGGTAGGGTTTTACCTTTTATGGTTCTATGACGAAAAGGGTGGGCTTACTAATGTTTAATGGTCAACTAATTGTACCTTAAAACGATAATTTTTTTTATTGGTTTTTAAAATAACAGTTTGATGCTTTATAAGGTCATTTTTCTTTCTTTTGTCTTGATACAAAAGAAAGAAACAAAGA